>DATHJQ010000254.1:0-4722 GCA_035286505.1 Solirubrobacteraceae bacterium
GCCTTGCGACTGCGCGCGCGCGGCGCCGGCGGCGCTTCGGCGTCGGACTGCTCGCGGGCGTCGATCGCCGCCTGCACGACCGCCAGGCGGCGCACGAGCGCCGTGCGCACCTGCTCGAGCTCGTCTGTGCCGAGCAGCGCCGGGCCGGCGCCGGGGCCGGTAGGCTCGGCGGCGGGCGCCACTCCGGGGTTCGCCGCTTCGATCTCCGCAAGCGCCGACTCGAACGCCGCGATCTGTCGGCGCAGCAGCTGACGCTGGCCGACCTCTGACAGGTCGGCCGCTTCGCCGCGGCTCAACGCAGGCGGCTCGGGCGCGACGTACAGCGCCGCGGCGACCGCGCGCGGGTTGACGCCGGTCTCGCGTGCGGCGCGCGCGGCGCTGGCCGCGATGGTTCGCACCGCTGTGCCGCGCGCGGACGTCCGCGCCACGAACGTGCCGTTGCCCTGCTGGCTCTCGATCAGGCCTTTCTGCTCCATGCGTTGATACACGGCGCGAATCGTGTTGACGTTCAGCCCGCTGGCCTGCGCCATCTCACGCAGGGTGGGCAGCCGTTCGCCGGGCTTGAAGCTGCCGTCGGATATCAGCGAGCACAGCGTCCAGCCGAGTTGAACTCCGACGGGAACCTCGGCCTGGCGGTCGATCGCAAACGTCGGCAGAGGCGAGCCTGCGGAGTCCGACGACGCGAGTTCTTCTGACTTGTCGACCATCGACACAGGCTAGCGAGTGAGAGACGTGGTTTACAGTGTGCTAGTCAACTATTACTATATAAAAATATGAGCAGTTCGGTGGGTGGTGGAGGCGAGGCGAAGTTGAACGATGCACCGAGCCGGATCGGCGGACGGGCGCGCGCGAGACGGGCGCTGGGTCCGCCCCAGCGTGTCTTGGAGGAATTCGGCGACGTCGTGCTGCTGACCGGACGGACGATTCGCTCGGCCGTGGCTCCGCCCTATCCCTATGGCGGCGAGCTCGTCTCGCAGTTCCTGTTCGCGCTGCGCCTGGTCTGGTTTCCCCTGCTGGTCACGACGATCGCCATCAGCTACGGCGCGCCCGGCCTGCAGGCGGCCAACTTCCTCACGCTGTTCGGCGCGCTTGACCGCCTCGGCGGGTTCTTCATCCTCGCCGCCATCCGCGAAATCGGCCCGCTGATCACCTCGATCGTCGTCGCCGGCATCGCCGGCACGGCGATCACCGCCGACCTCGGCGCACGCAAGGTGCGCGAGGAGCTCGACGCCCTGCAGGTGCTCGGCGTCGACCCCGTCAAGAACCTCGTCGTCCCGCGCTTTCTCGCGCTCATGGTCATCACCGGCCTGTTCGACATCTACGCGCTGCTGTTCGGCATCTTCGGCGGCATCGCCGCCGAGCTCGTCAACGGCCAGCCGCTCGGTCCGTTCTGGGGGACGCTGTTCGCCAACGCCTCCACGACCGACCTGTGGGGCTCGGTGCTCAAGTCCACCTGCTTCGGCGCGATCATCGCGATCGTCTGCTGTTACAAGGGCATGACCGCCTCCGGCGGCGCCGAGGGCGTAGGGCGCGCGGTCAACGAGGCAGTCGTCGTCTCCTTCCTGGGCATCGGCGCGTTCAACTACGTCTTCACGCAGACGCTGCTGGCGACGCACCCGAACATCCTGGTGATCAAGTGAGCCCTGGACGGCGGCTGACCTGTCGCGGGGCCGAGCGGTGAACGAGCGGCAGGCCACCCCGCGCGAGTGGCTTTCCAGCACCGGCGAGATCGCGCGCTTCGGCGGCGGCGTCGTGCGCGACGTGTGGAGCCTGCGCGTGCTGCGCTTCTTCGGCGAGACGCTGCGCCAGGCGGGCATCCTGATCGTCGGCTCGACGCTCGTCATCTGGTCGCTTGTGTTCCTCATGGGGCTGGGCGTGTGCGGCATCGGCGGCGCCTACTTCACGCTCTCCACCGGCGCGCCCGCTTACTCTGGCGTGTTCTCGGCGTGGTGTGACCTGCGCGAGGCCGTCCCCTACGCCTTCGGCTACATGATGGCCGCCAAGGTCGGCACGGGCATCGTCGCCGAGCTCGGCGCAATGCGCATATCCGAGGAGATCGACGCGCTGGAGGTGATGGGGATCGACTCGCTGCTGTTCCTCTGCGCCACGCGCCTGCTCGCGGCGTGGATCGTGCTGCCGTTCATGTACGTGGCGGCGATCGGCGTGGCCTTCCTCGGCTCCTATCTCGGCGTCGTCGAGCAGCTCGGCTTCGTCTCCTCCGGCGGCTACCTGCTGATCTTCTGGCAGTTCCAGAACGCGCCGGACCTGTTGTTCAGCGTGATCAAGGGCATGAGCATGGCGACCGTCATCGTGCTCGTCGCTTGTTACTACGGCTACAACGCCAGCGGCGGCCCCGTCGGCGTGGGCACGGCGACCGCCAAGTCGATGGTGCTGAACCTCGTGTTCGTCACGCTCATCGGCATGCTCGGCACGCAGGTCTTCTGGGGCGCCAATCCGCGCGCGCCGATCGGTGGCTAGCACCCTCCGCTACGCTGACCGCCATGTCGAAGACCCTGGTCATCGCCGAGAAGCCCTCCGTGGGGACGGATCTCGCGCGCGTGTTGAAGGGGCCGTTCAAGAAGGGCGAGGGCTTGCTGGAGGGGCCCGAGCACGTGATCACGTGGGCCGTCGGGCACCTCGTGCAACTCGCCGAACCGGACGAGTACGACGCCAAGTTCAAGCGCTGGCGCATGGAAGACCTGCCGATCGTCCCCGACCGCTTCAAGCTGGTCGTCCGCGACGAGCGCTCGCGCAAGCAGATGTCCGTCGTCACCAAACAGATCGGCCGCGATGACATCGCCGAGGTCGTCAACGCCTGCGACGCCGGGCGCGAGGGCGAGCTGATCTTCGCCTACCTGTACGAGAAGGCCAAGGGCAATAAGCCCGTCAACAGGCTGTGGCTGAAATCGATGACCAGCGCCGCGATGAAGGAGGCGTTCACCGCGCTGCGCCCGGCCGACGAGTTCGCGCGCCTTGAGCAGGCCGCGCGCTCGCGCTCGGAGGCCGACTGGATCGTCGGCATGAACGCCACGCGCGCCGCGACCATCCGCCTGCGCAGCTCCTTCGACGGCGCCGTCTCGCTCGGGCGCGTGCAGACGCCCACGCTCGCGCTGATCGCGCGCCGCGAGGAGGAGATCAAAGCCTTCGTGCCCGAGCCCTACTGGCTGGTCGACGCGAGCTTCGAGGCCGACGGCGCGCGCACCTACGAGGGCCGCTACCACGCGGGCGCGAAGCCGCGCATCGCCACCGAGCTCCAGGCAGCCTCGATCGTCGCCGCGTGCGAGGGCAGGCCCGGAAGGATCACCAAGCTCGACAAGAAAGAGCAGCGCGAGAAAGCGCCGATGCTCTACGACCTGACGACGCTGCAGCGCGAGGCCAACAACCGCTACGGCTTCTCGGCCAAACGCACGCTTGGGGCGGCGCAGCGCTGTTATGAGGAGCACAAGGCGCTCACGTACCCCAGGACCAACTCGCGCTACCTGCCCAGCGACATGGTCGCCGAGATCAAGCCGATCGCCGAGCTGGTCGGCGCCGAGCCGGAATACCGCAAGGGCGCCGAATACGTCACCGGCCTGGACCTGCTGCCGCTGGCGCGCGTGGTCAACGACGAGAAGGTCTCAGACCACCACGCCATCATCCCCACGCGCTCCGAGCACAAGCTCGACAAAATGAGCCCCGACGACCGGCGCATCTACGACATGGTCACGCGGCGCTTCCTCGCCGTATTCCATCCCGAGGCCGTGTTCGAGAACACACGCGTGGAGACGACCATCGGCGAAGGCGAGAAGGGGCACGTCTTCCGCACGCGCGGCAAGCTGCTGATCGTCCCCGGCTGGCGCGGCGTCTACGACGAGGTCGCCGCCGACTCGCGCCCCAAGAGCGAGGAGGACGAGGGCGCCGACCAGCAGCTTCCCAAGCTTCAGGACGGCGAGACCGTGCAGACGACCAAAATTGCCGGCGAGCGCAAGGAAACCAAACCGCCGCGCCGCTACTCAGACGCCTCGCTGCTCGGCGCCATGGAGACCGCCGGCAAGCTGGTCGACGACGAAGAGCTGCGCGAGGCGATGAAGGAGTCGGGCATCGGCACGCCCGCCACACGCGCCTCGATCATCGAGCGGCTGATCACCGTCGGCTACGTCGAGCGCGACGCGCGCGCGCTCGTGGCCAGCGAGAAGGGGCTGAACGTGATCCGCCTGCTCGACGCGCACATGCTGACCTCCCCCGAACTCACCGGAAGCTGGGAGCACCGCCTGGGCAAGATCGAGCGCGGCGAGGACTCGCGCGAGAAGTTCATGGGCGACATCGCCGGCTTCGCGCTCCAGACCGTCAAGCAGCTCGACGAGACGCTCAAGGACGTGCGCATCCCGCGCGCCAAACTGGGTCCCTGCCCCGTCTGCGGTCACGAGATAGGCGAGAACCGCAAGGGTTACTCGTGCTGGGCGCGCGAGGATCCCGGCTGCGGCTTCGTCATCTGGAAGTCCAAAGCCGGCAAGACGTTGCCGGTGGCGATCGCGCGCGAACTGATCAAGACGGGCTACACCGAGCGAGCCGTGACTGGCTTTCGCGGGCGTAGCGGCCGCTCGTTCCGGGCACATCTCGCGATGCGCCAGACCGAGGACGGCAAATGGCGGGTCGAGTTCGACGAGGAGTGGGCCAAGGAGGGCGCGAAGCCGCCCGAGGCCGAGGTCGAGTCCAGCGAGCTGACGAGCGCCAAGTCCGAGG
>DATHJQ010000255.1:0-2646 GCA_035286505.1 Solirubrobacteraceae bacterium
CGCTCTGACGCCTATTCGGCGAGGAACTGCCTCAGCAATGCGTTGAACTCGTCGGGGCGCTCCAGCATGGCCACGTGGCCGGTGTCGGCGAAGACGACCTTGCGCGAGTTTGCGATCAGCTCGGCGAACACGTCGGCGTCGATCGTCAGCTCGTCGCCGTCGCTCAGCGCCGCGATCGGGCCTCCGCGGACGGCCTCGGGCGCGACGTGCGCGACCATGAAGCCGTGCGTGGCGCCGGAGAAGCGACCGTCGGTGATCAGCGCGACCTGTTCGCCGAGCCCCTCGCCGACGATCGCCGCGGTGACGGCGAGCATCTCGCGCATCCCCGGCCCGCCGGCCGGGCCCTCGCCGCGAATCACGACGACGTCGCCGGGCTTTATCTCATGCGCCAGCACGGCCGCCATCGCGACCTCCTCACCGTCGAACACGCGCGCCGGGCCGGTGTGTTTGCGCCGCTCGTGGCCCGAGAGCTTGACCACGCAGCCCTCCGGCGCGACGTTGCCGCGGAGGATCGCAAAGCCGCCCGTCGGTTTGATCGGGTCGTCGAGCGCACGCACCACCCGCTGGCCGTCGGTCTCCTGCGCCTCGGCGGCGTGCTCGCCGATCGTGCGCCCGGTGACGGTCGGCGCGTCTGAGTTGAGAATGCCGGCCTCCTGCAGGCGCGCGAGCACCAGCGGCACGCCGCCGGCTTCATAGAGCTCGGTCGCCACGTACTGGCCGCCCGGCTGCAGGTCGCACAGCAGCGGCGTGCGCTCTGAGATCGCCTCGAACTCGTCCAGCGCCAGCGGCACGCCCATTTCGCGCGCGACCGCGAGCAGGTGCAGCACACCGTTGGTCGAGCCGCCGCTCGTCGCCACCGCGGCGATCGCGTTCTCCAGGCCGGCCTTGCAGATCACCCCGCTGGGGCGCTGCCCGCGCCGCAGAACGTCCATGACCAGTTCGCCGCACTGCACGGCGACCACCAGCTTTCGCCCGTCCTCGGCCGGCACCATCGAGGAGCCGGCCGGCGAGATGCCGAGCGCCTCGAAGGCCATCGCCATCGTGTTCGCCGTGAACTGGCCGCCGCACGCGCCGGCGCCCGGCGAGGCCGCCTCCTCCAGCTCGTGCAGCTCGTCCTCTGAGATCTTGCCCGACGCGAACTCGCCGACCGCCTCGAAGACCTGCTGGATCGTCACCTCCGCGCCCTTGAAATGACCCGGCTTGATCGAGCCGCCATAGAGCATCAGCCCCGGGATGTCCAAGCGCGCGAGCGCCATGACGGTGCCGGGGATCGTCTTGTCGCAGCCTGAGATCGTCACGAGCGCGTCGAACTGGTGGGCGCTGGCGACGAGCTCGATCGAGTCGGCGATGATCTCGCGTGAGACCAGCGACGCGCGCATGCCCGCAGTGCCCATCGTGATGCCGTCGGAGATGGCGATCGTGTTCAGCTCCATCGGCGTGCCGCCGGCGGCGCGAATGCCCTCCTTGACCTTCGCGGCGAGCACGCGGTTGTTGAAGTTGCAGGGCATCGTCTCGATCCACGAGTGCGCCACGCCGACGATCGGCTTGGCCAGGTCATCGGCCGAGTAGCCGATTCCGTGCAGGTAGGCGCGGGCAGCCGCGCGCTCTGGCCCCTCGGTGAGGGTGCGGCTGCGGTGCTTTACGTCAAAGGCGGCGATCGTGCTCACGCGGCGCGCACGATATCCGTTGCACCGTCGTCGGACTCGCGCTCCCAGCGAGCGAGCCGCACGAGGTCGCGGCGAATCCGGTCGGGATCGATCTGGCGGCCGGGCAGGTGCATGTTCGCCTCCTCGATCAGCCGGCGCTCGTCCGCGGTCAGCGCCATCCACTTGGCCAGCACGTCGTCGGAGTCCGGCAGCCGCGCGCTGCCGTAAGGACGCGAGTGGTCGGGGAACGCCACGCAGTACTCGTTGAGCAGCGCGCCCGTCTGCGGCACGTAGGCGACGATCGGCCGGTGGGGATAGATCAGGTAGGCATATGGCGAGCCCGCACCGGGCGAGCGCTCGCCGACGCCGCCCCACACGCGCAGGAAGCCGAGGTCGCGGTACATGGCCCAGTCGCGCGCCTCGACGCACGAGCGAAGCAGCTCGCGCGCGCGCTGCTCGGCGCGACGTTCGCGCCCGGGGTCATAGCCGACGACGCCGGGCGCGCGCGAGCGGGCTCGCAGACGCTGCAGGCGAGCGCGCACGTGTCCCAGCGCGCCGATCGCGCGCGGGCGCGCCAGCTCCCACAGCAGCACCACGAGCACGACCGCCGCGGTGCCCAGCGCGAGCGCCATCTCCGCTTCAGCCGGCCGTCCGCCGTGCGCCGCCGGCGGCGCGCGGGAAGAAGATCACGCGCTCGGCGTCGCGGGGCACGTCGCCGAAGCTCTTGACCAGCTCGGCCTGGCGACGGCCGTCGTCGCTGTGCAGCGGAACCGCCGCCCACATGCCCGCGTCGAGCTCGCGGCGAAACGCCTCGATCAGCTCGCGCTCCTGCTCCGGCGCGTCGACGTCGCCCTCGGCGAGCACGATCTCACCATGCCCGGGCTTCAGACGCAGCAGCTTCATCGTCAGCGGATTATGGCAAACAGCGGGTGTGGACGGCGACGGATCTGCGGGCCCATGCCGATCCGCGTGACGCCTGCGCGGCCGTCAGCCGCCGGTG
>DATHJQ010000256.1:0-5901 GCA_035286505.1 Solirubrobacteraceae bacterium
CGAAGGACCCGAAGGTGGAGGCGATCGCGTCGGCCAGCGCGCCGCCGGGCTCGCCGCCGCCGTCGGGGCTCATGCTGTCCCAGAAGAGCGTGTGGTTGTAGTGGCCGCCGCCGTTGTTTTTGACCGGGCCCTTCTTGTCGCCGAGGCTGTCGAGGTCCTTCAGCACCTCCTCGACCGGCTTGTCGGCCCACTCGGTGCCCTCCAACGCGGCGTTGGCCTTGTCGACGTAGGCCTGGTGATGCTTGTCGTGATGGAATTCCATCGTCGCCTTGTCGATGTGCGGCTCGAGCGCGTCGTATGCGTAGGGAAGCGGCGGAACGGAGTAGGCCATGTCGGATGCTCCTTGTCGTTGCTCATCGAGATTCTGCGGTCGTTTGCTGTTCTATCAGAGGCCGTGAGCCCGCCTGCACAGATGGGCGCTGCGCGACGCGACCGCCGGGCGGCCGGGACATTCGCGTGACACCGAGCGCCTGCGCGAGGTCGAGGGCGCGCTGCTCGGCGTCGACTGAGCCGTATACGCTCGACGCACTTGCACCGCTTTGCAGCTGCGCCCCCGGGCGTCTGAGCCAACGTTGACGCGTCTCTCCGAATACCTACTGCCCACCGAGCAGCAGCCGCCCGCCGACGCGGAGGCGCTCTCGCACAAGCTGATGGTGCGCGCCGGCCTGATCCGTCAGATGGGCGCCGGCATGTGGAGCTGGCTGCCGGCCGGCTGGCGCGTGCACGAGCGCGTGGTGGCGATCGTTCGCGAGGAGATGGACGCGATCGGCGGCCAGGAGATGCTGATGCCGGTGCTGCAGCCGGCCGAGCCGTGGCGCAAGTCCGGTCGTCTGGAGATCGAGGAGCTGTTCAAGCTGACCGACCGCAAGGGCTCGGAGCTCGTGCTGGCGCTGAGCCACGAGGAGGCGGTGACGTTCCACGTCGCCCAGCTCGTGCGCTCCTATCGCGACCTGCCGCTGATCCTCTACCACTTCCAGGTCAAGGAGCGCGACGAGCCGCGCCCGCGCGCGGGCGTGCTGCGCACGCGCGAGTTCATCATGAAGGACGCCTACACCTTCGATCGCGACCAGGCGGGCATGGAGGAGCGCTACGCGCTGCACGTGGGCGCCTATGACCGGATCATGGACCGCAGTGGGCTGCGCTGGTACCGCGTGGAGGGCGACGTCGGCATGATGGGCGGCCTCGGCGCGCACGAGTACATGGCGCCGTGCCCGGCCGGCGAGGACGAGGTCGTGCTCGGTGAGGGCTACGCGGCCAACGCGGAGGTCGCGCTGCGCACGCCGGGCATCGAGCGCGATGGCGACGCCTACACGCGCGACGGTGTGGCGCTGACGATCGAGCCGGCGATCGAGATCGGCAACATCTTCAAGCTGGGCACGCGTTACTCCGAGCCGCTCGGCGCCGGCTACCTCGACGAGAAGGGCGCCGAGCACCCGATCTGGATGGGCTGCTACGGCATCGGCCCGGCGCGCATCGTGGCGGCGGTGGTCGAGCAGTTCGCCGACGAGCACGGCATCTCCTGGCCGCGCTCGCTGGCGCCGTTCGCCGTGCACCTGGTCGCGCTGGGCAAGCCGGGCACGCCCGAGCGCGACGCCGCCGACGCGCTGTACGCGACGCTGCGCGACGGCGGCGTCGAGGTGCTCTACGACGACCGCGACCTCGGCCCCGGCGAGAAGTTCGCCGACGCCGAGCTGCTCGGCTGTCCGCTGCGCTTCACCATCGGGCGCCGCTCGCTGGAGTCGGGCGAGATCGAGGTGCAGAGGCGCCGCGGTCGCCAGGACGCGCCGGGCATCGCGCTCGGCGGCGATTCTCAGGCGCTGCTGACGGCGGTGGACGAGCTGTGGCAGAGCCTCCCGTAGACGGGCCGCGCGAGCGCCCCGCGCCGGGCGCGGGCGGCGGGCGGCGGCTGACCTTCGCACGGCTGTCCGGCCTGGATCGCTCGGGACCGCCGCCGGCGGAGACGCAGAGCGGCAGTGCGCTGCGGCCGTGGACGATCCCCAACGCGATCGGCTTCGCGCGCCTGGCTCTGATCCCCGTGTTCCTCGTCCTCGCGCTGTCCAGCCGCGATGGCAACGACGCGTTGGCGACGACGCTGTTCGCGGTGATTGGCTGGGGCGACTATGCCGACGGCATCGCCGCGCGCGTGACGCGCCAGTACAGCCGTCTGGGGGCGCTGATGGACCCGGTCACCGACCGCCTGCTGGTCGTCTCCGGCGCGGTCGTGTGCTGGCGCTTCGATCTGCTGCCGCGCTGGGCGCTGGCGGTGCTGGCGGCGCGCGAGCTGGCGATGCTCCTGCTGGGCCGCTACGGCCTGCGCCGCGGCGTCGACGTGCGCATCAACTGGCCCGGGCGGCTGTCGGTGGCGCCGGTCATGGGTGCGTTCTTCTTCGCCATGGCCGGCCTTGAAGACGTCGGCGAGGTGATGCTCTACGTGGGCCTCGCGCTCGTCCTCGCGGCGACCGCGCTGTACGTGCGCACGGGCATCCGGGCGCTGCGTGCAACGCCGCCAACAGCCTCAAGCTCAGCCTGACCGTTTGGTCTATACTGCGCCTCCCTGCCGGTCGCACGGGAGTGTCGTGCTGGACCGGCGCTAAGCCCGCACGAGGAGAAGAGCCCAAGATGGACGAGACGTTCCCCGATCTCGGCTCGCTGTCGGACGTCGAACTCAAAGACGTGATCCGCCAGCTGACCGAGGAAGAGACAGAGGTCTCCTACAAGCGGCGCATCTTGCACGGCAAGATCGACATCCTGCGCGCCGAGCTGGTCAACCGCCTGCGCAAGAAGCACGACGGCGGCGAGGTGCTGATCACCGGCGAGGATGTGCAGCAGCTCACCGAAATCCTTGCGCACCGCCAGCCGGACCCCGAGGCGCAGGATGGCGCCGGATGAGCCTCGTCGGCTGAAGATGGCCCTGCACTGCACCGAGTGCGGCTTCGTCAACGGCGAGGGCGCCAACTACTGCCAGCGCTGCGGTTCGCTGCTCGCGCACGCCGAGGCCGCGGGCGAGCCGGTGACGGCGACCTACCGCATCGACGACACCGGCGAGCTCGTGCCCGTGGAGATCGGCGAGGTCACCGCCCGTGGTCCCGCGCTGGTGATCCGCGCCGGCGGCGGGCGGGTGGGTGAGAGCTTCGCCGTCGATCGCCAGCGCACGAGCATCGGGCGCCGCCCCGACGCGGAGGTGTTCCTCGACGACGTGACCGTCTCGCGCGATCACGCGCTGCTGATCCGCCGGGGCGAGCAGTGGCACCTGGACGACCTGGGCTCGCTGAACGGCACCTACGTCAATCGCTCGCGCATCGAGTCTCAGCGCCTGGAGGAGGGCGACGAGGTGCAGATCGGCAAGTACAAGCTGACGTTCCACGTGCGCTGATGGCGGCCAAGGCGCCACGCCCGGCGGTCGAGCAGCTGGACGTCGAGGAGCTCAGCGCGGCCACGGCGGAGGGCCGGCGCTCAGCGCGCGCGGGAGCCGACGGCGCCCAGCGCCAGAAGTCGCTGACGATCGGCGCCGTCTGCAAGGCATTGGCGCAGGAGTTTCCCGACATCTCGATCTCCAAGATCCGCTACCTGGAGGATCAGAAGCTGCTGACGCCGCGGCGCACGCCGGGCGGCTATCGCCTGTACGGACACGGAGACGTGGCGCGCCTGCGCACGATCCTGCGCATGCAGCGCGACGAGTTCCTGCCCCTGCGCGTGATCCGCCAGGAGCTCGCGGCCGGCCGCTCGGGCGAGACCACGCCGGCGCCCGGCCGTCCGCCGCGTGAGGGCATGCGCTCCTGGCGGGCGTCGATGAGCGTGAGCGAGGCCACCGGCGCGCTGTACTCGCTGGAAGACGTGCTGGAGGACACGCAGGCCGAGGACAAGCTCGTGCGCGAGCTGGAAGAGTTCGGCGTGGTCAAGGGGGAGATGCGAGGGGGCGTGCGCTACTTCGACGAGACCGAGCGCGAGATCATCGCGGCGGTGGCGGAGCTCGCGCGCTACGGCGTCGGCGGGCGCAACTTGCGCGTGTTTCGCTCCTCGGCCGACCGCGAGGCCAACTTGCTGCAGCAGATCCTCGCGCCGGCGCTGCGCTCGCGCAACCCCGAGCGGCGCAAGGAGGCCGTCGAGGCGCTGGAGAACCTCGCGGCGGTGGCGACGCACCTCAAGCACCTGCTGCTCGTGCGCGATCTGCGCAAGATCGTTCGCTGATGAGCGTCGGGCTGGATCAGAGCCTGCGGGCGCTGGTTCGCGAGATCCCCGACTTCCCGCGGCTGGGCATCGGCTTCAAGGACATCACCCCGCTGCTGGCCGACCCCCTCGCGCTGACCTCTTCGGTGCGCGCGCTGGCAGACGTGGCCCGCCCGCTCGCCGTCGACTGCGTCATCGCCGCCGAGGCGCGCGGCTTTCTGCTGGGCCCGGCGCTGGCGCTGGAGCTGGGCGCGGGCTTCACGCTCGCGCGCAAGCCCGGCAAGCTGCCCTACGAGACGATCAGCGCGGAATACGACCTGGAGTACGGCGCAAGCCAGCTGGAGGTGCACACCGATGCCCTGCGCGGTGGCGCGCGCGTGCTCGTGCACGACGACCTGCTGGCTACGGGGGGCACCGCCGCGGCGCTGTGTGAGCTGGTCGAGCAGCTGGGCGGTGAGGTGGTCGCGTGTGGCTTTCTGATCGAGCTGGCGTTCCTCAAAGGACGCGAGCGCCTGGCGCCGCATCAGACGCACGCGCTGATCAGCTACGAGTCCTGAGGGCGCGCTTGCCGACCGCTCGCCGCAGTCGCACGATCGCCGCCCCGGTATCCGAGCTGTGGGGCCTAATCTGCGACCCGCACCACCTGCCGCGCTGGTGGCCGCGCGTGGAGCGGGTCGAGGACGTCGTCGACGACGCCTTCACGGAGCTGATGCGCACGTCCAAGGGCAAAGCAGTGCGCGCCGACTTCCGCCTGGTGCGCGCGGAGGAGCAGACGCATTCGCTGGCCTGGGAGCAGCAGCTGGAGGGCACGCCGTTCGCGCGCGTGCTCAGCTCCGCGGAAACGCTCGTCACGCTGCAGCCGGCCGGCGAGCAGACGAGCGTGACGATCGAGCTGCGCCAGAAGCTCGGCGGCTTCTTTCCCCGCTTCGGCGGCTTCATGGTCCGTCGCGCCGCGGGCGCGACGCTCGACGAAGCGCTTGACGGGCTGGAGCGCATCAGTGGCTGAGGGCGATCAGATCGCGCCGATGCGCTGGTGGGGCTGGGGCGATCCTGCGCATCCGCCGGGGCTGCCGGCCTCGGCGCTGGAGTTCCTCGCGGAGACGGTCGGGCTGGCGGCGCGCCCGCGCCCGCCCGTCGCGCTGTCCAACGTGCGCCTGCCGGCGCCGATCCGCGCCGACGAGGCCTTCGCGCAGATGCGCACGATCGTCGGCGAGCGCAACGTGCGCGACGACCACGGCGAGCGCGTCGCGCACGCGGCCGGCAAGGGCTATCCCGACCTCGTGCGCCTGCGCGCCGGCGAGCCGCTGGGCGCGCCGGACGCGGTCGTGACGCCGGCCAGCTCGCAGGAGATCGCCGCGCTGCTCTCGCTCTGCGCGCGCGAGTCGCTGGCCGTCGTGCCGTTCGGCGGCGGCACGAGCGTCGTCGGCGGCGTGGAGCCGCTGCGCGGCGAGCATCGCGGGGTGATCTCGTTGGACATGCGCCGCATGCGCGAGGCGCTGGCGCTGGACGAGGCATCGCGCACGGTGACCGTCCAAGGGGGCATGCGCGCGCCCGCGCTGGAGCGCTGGCTGGGCGAGCGCGGGCTGACGCTCGGCCACTACCCGCAGTCCTTCGAGTACGTGTCCTTGGGCGGTTGCGCGGCGACGCGCTCGGCCGGACAGGCCTCCAGCGGCTACGGTGCGATCGAGCGGATGGTGCAGGGGCTGCGTGTGGCGGCACCCGTCGGCGAGATCG
>DATHJQ010000257.1:0-6783 GCA_035286505.1 Solirubrobacteraceae bacterium
CGGCGACGCGGCCGATGCGCGCCGTGTCGTGCTCGGCGAGCAGGCGCAGCGTCGCGACGACGCGCCTGCCGTCGCCCGCCAGCGCGACGAGGTGCGCGGCTTGGTCGTCGAGCGGGTCGCGCTCGTCGTCGAAGGGCACGCCCTGTTCGCCGCAGAAGACCGCGACGCGCACGGCGAGCGCGGCGCTCAGGTCGTCGGCGCTGTCGACCCAGCGAATGCGGATGTCCGCGTCGGCCACGCAGCCAACATAGCGTCGTGCCGGCGGCGCACGCCGCCGTCAGGTCGCGCGGCGGCGCGAGCGTCCGAAGGGCGCCTGCAGGTCACCGTCGGCGAACGGCCCGGGCGCCTCGCCCGTGGTGGCGTAGCGATAGAGCGCAACGGCGAACGTCTGGCGCACGAGCAGCTGCAGCGCGATGACGCTGACGAGCGCGAGTACGCCGACGACGATGATCGCGTCGCGCACGGCGGGCACGTCGTTGGTCGCCACCGCGCCGATCGCGAACAGCACGACGATGGCGAGGATGGCGATCGCCATCCAGGCGCCGATGATCACGTTGCCGCCGATGCTCTCGCCCCAGCGCTTCTTGACGACCTGCGCGGAGCGCCTGAGCGCCTCTGGCGCCGAGCAGTCTTCCAGCGCGAGGATCGGGATCGCGAACAGGCTGGCAAGCGACCAGCCGAGGCCGACCAGGCGCGCGGCGATGCTGCCTCCGAGCGGGAGCCTGCTGAGGAGCTGCTCGAGCACGAAGCCGACGACCGCGGCGATCAGCGCCCACAGCGCGACGACGCCGATTCGGCCCATCGGCACGGCGAGCGCCTGCCCGAGCGACAGGCGCCGCCCTTCCAGCGCGGCGGCCGCCGCGGCGGCGATGGCGGTGTTGAGGAACACGCTGAGCAGCGTCAGCGGGTAGGCGAAGATCAGCGTGAACAGCAGGATCTGGTCGCCCGCCAGACGGTCGTGGTCGAAGGAGCCGCTGAGCACGAAGATCAGCGCCAGGCCGATCGCGCCGGACACGACGGAGATGGCGCCGAGCGTGAGCAGCGCGCGATCGCCGCGCGCGACCTGCCAGGCGGCCCGCGTCAGCCGCCAAGAGCGCGCCAGGCGACCTTCGCGTGGAGGTGTCGCAGCGGCGCTCTCTGGTCTGGACACGGTCGCTCCTTCTTTTTAATATTGATTTTCGGATGGGTTGCAGCGTGGAGCCGCCCCCGCTCTCTATCGGATCATGACGCGCTGCGCTCAAGCGCGCAGAGCGCCGGCTGGCCGCCGCCGGCGCAACTCGACTCGCGCCCGAGCGAGCGCGCTACTCGTCGGCGAGCTCGAGCAGCTTGTTGACCGTCGTCCAGTTGCGTGCCGTGGCGACGACGCCGAGATCCTGTTTGCCGAGCTGCGCGGCGAGCTTGGAGCGCCCGACGCCGTGTGGGAACCACGCGTAGATCTCGCGCCCGTGGGCGATCAGGCGCTCGCCCTCGACGGCGCGCTCGGCGACCTTGGCGAGCGCCGCCTTTGCGGGCTTGCGCGCGCAGAAGGTGACCTGGTAGAGCTTCTGCTGATCGGCCACGTCGCCGAAGGGATCACGCGCGAGGATTTTGGCGAGCTCGGCGCGGGTGCGCACGACGACGCCGACCTGCAGGCCGAACTCCTGCGCGATCACGCCCTCGACGGCGCCGGCGAGCGTGTCGGGCTTGGCAGCGCTGTCGAGCACGACATTGCCGCTCTGCACGTACGTCGTCACGTCCTCCATGCCCGCCCGCTCGAGCGCTTCGCGCAGCGCCGGCATCGCCACGCGGTTGCGCCCGCCGACGTTGACCCCGCGCAGCAGGACGATCTGCTTCATGCGCGCATCAGGCTATCCGTCTTCGCCGCGGCGGTCGGGCGGCGGCTCACGGTTCGGTCACACGGCGATGAGTTCTGCGGCGTAAGCTCGTCCTACCTCCACAACCCCATCCGAAGGAGGAGCAATGTCAGACACGCAGACCGACACACGCATCAGCCAAGTCGGCACGGTGATGGTGCCCGTCTCAGACCAGGACGCGGCGCTCGCTTTCTACACCGGCAAGCTCGGCTTCGAGAAGCGCTCGGACGTTCCCTTCGGCAACGGCGACCGGTGGGTCGAAGTGGCCCCCGCGGGCGCCGCGACGACGATCGCGATCGTCAAGCCGCGCCCGGACGAACAGACGGGCGTAGAGACGCGTATCGCGCTCTCCAGCTCTGACATCGACGCCGACCACGCCGAGCTGAAAGCTCGCGGCGTCGACGTCGACGACGAGGTCTCGCGCATGGGCGACCCGGTGCCGCCGATGTTCTTCCTGCGCGACCAGGACGGCAACAAACTGTTCGTCGTTCAGACCGGCTGACGAGCGCACGGCGAGTCGCGGGCCGAAGCGCCCGGCCACAGCGACTCGCCGCAGCCGAGCCACGGCCGTGTCGCGCGGGCGCGGCGATCGGCTCGGCGGCGACGCGCGACCTGCTGCGTACCGCGGCCGACCCATCCGGCGTCAGCCGTCATAAAAATCCGATCTCACTACCCGAGGAGGCACGATGGCCAGGCTGAGATTCGACCTTTCGATCTCGCTGGACGGCTTCATCGCCGGGCCGAATCCAAGCCAAGAGCACCCGCTGGGCGAAGGCGGAATGCAGCTGCACGAGTGGGCCTTGGAGCTCGCCGCCTGGCGCGAGCCGCATGGCAAAGAGGGCGGCGACGTCAACGCCAGCACGCAGATCATGCAGGAAATGCTCGCCGACGTCGGCGCGACGATCATGGGACGAAACATGTTCGGCGGCGGTCTCGGACCGTGGGGAGATGATCCGTGGGAGGGCTGGTGGGGCGACGAGCCGCCGTTTCACGTGCCCGTGTTCGTGCTCACGCACCACGCGCGCGAGCCGCTGCACAAGGGCGCCACGACGTTTCACTTCGTCACCGACGGCGTCGAGTCCGCGCTGGCGCAGGCGCGCCAGGCGGCCGCAGGTCGCGACCTGTCGCTCGGCGGCGGCGCGAGCGTCGCCCAGCAGTTCCTCGCCGCCGGCCTCGTCGACGAGTTCTGCCTCAGCGTCGTCCCCATCCTGCTCGGCGGCGGCACGCGCCTGCTTGAGAACCTCGGCGCCGACCTCTCTTTCGAGCAGGCCGGCGTCGTGGACGCACCCGGCGTGACGCACCTGAAATATCGCGCCGTGCGCTGAGCTGGCGATCTCGACGGCGGCGCGCTCGCCGGCGCGGCGATCAGCCGCTGCCGGTCGCTTGCGGCATCCAGGTCATCGACCCTGCGCCAACGCGAGCGACGACTCGTCCGATCCGCGAGCTTGCCCGGGCGCAGCGGGTGGCGCCGCAGCGGCGATCCCAGGCAGCACCGCGACGACCGGCCCACCGGCGCGGGGGCGCTCGATGCACAGGAGCGCCGTGGCGCTCTGCTCGACGACGTCGGCTGCCCGCGAGAGCAGCGACGAGACGTGCGCCGCCTGCACGCCGCAGGCCTGCAGAAAGGCGCCCACGCGGGCGCCGTGGAGCGTCTCGGCGTCGACTTCCAGCTCCTCGATCGGGCCGGCTGGCGCGGGCGCGCCGGGCGGCGCGCCGATAACGCAGGCGAGCATGTCGTCCGGCGTCGCCAGCGCCTCGGCGCGAACCCTTTGCAGCAGCGCGTCGGCGCTGTGGGGCGCGTCGAGCTCGTCGACGATCTCGGCGAGGCGATCGCGCCCGAGCAGGCCGTCGGCCGTGCGCGCCTCCGGCAGGCCGTCGCTGAAGAAGCAGACCTCGCCGCCGGCGGGAAGCGAGATGGTCGTCTGCCTGCGCCCGGTCGGCAGGTCGCAGCCGATCGGCGCAGAGCAGCAGACGGTCAGCGGCTCGGGCGTGTCGAAGCCGATGGCCATCGGCGGCGGGTGGCCGGCGCATGCGTATGTCAGCCTGCCGCTGGCGCCGTCGTGGATGGCGACGACGACCGTGGCGAACTGCATCTCGGCGGGCTCGGCGAGCACCGATCCGGCGAGGCCGAGCACGGCGCGCGGCTCCAGGCCCGCCTGCAGGTAGGCGCGCAGTGTGTAGCGGGTGAGCGCCGCCTGTTTGAGCGCGTCCGGCCCGTGCCCGGCGACGTCGCCCACGACAATCGCGACCTTGCCGGGCGCCAGCGCGAAAACGTCGTAGAAGTCACCGCCCGCGGCCGGACCGTCGGCCGGCCGGTAGGCCACCGACACCGACAGCCCGCCCAGCCTCTCGGGGATCACTGGCACGAGCGCCGCCTGCATGGCGCCGACGTCGCGGATCAGCCCGGCGCGCTGGCGCTTCAGGCGCCGAGCGCGTGCGGCGGCCAGCTGCGAGCGGGCGGCGAACCCCACAGCGAGCACGAGCAGCAGCAGGATGATCGGCTTGCTCCAGTCGGGAACCGGCACGGGGAACGGGATGTCGCGGCCGATCCTCTCGAGCGCGTTGCCCGCGGAGGCGTGACGGGGCGATTTGCGGACGGTCGATCGAGCGGGCGGCGCGACCGAGGGCCCCGTGAGCGGCGCCGTTGCGCGAGCAGCGCGCGCCAAGCGACCATCGGCGGGGCCGGCGGCGGAGGTTCGCGCGCGCCGGCTGCGGCGTGCGGCTGCGTGCGGCGATCGTCTGGTGGCGTCGACCGCAGGCGTCGCGCCGGCACCCCGCTGAGCGCCTGCGCCCGAGGTCGCGGCGGCGCCGGTCGGAGCGCCGACACCGGCGCCGGTCGAGGCGACATGTGCGCTCGCGGCCGCCTGCGAGCTCGTCTCCGGCGCGCCCGTCGTCGATCCGCCAGACGACGTCGGGCTGCCGGGCGACACCGGCACGGGCGTGCCGACCGAGGGGGGCGACGGCGTCGCGACGGGCGACGTGGGAACTTCGGTTGGTGTTATCGGCGGCGCCTCTACGGTCGCCACGCCGGGAACTTCAGTCGCCACGCCGGGAGCTTGGACCTTTGCAAACGGAGAGGTTTCGACGACGACCAGCGGCCGGGCCTTGACGGTCACCGTGGGCAGGAGTTCGCCCGTCAGCGACGCGCTTGCGACGGCGCTCGTCGCGAGCGCGCAGCTCAGCGAAAGCGCGATCGCCAGGCCGCTCAGCCGGTGTATTGGAGAAGGCCCCATGCTTACCCCCGACCCCGCAATTTGCGTGGAATCGTCGACTCATGATCCCACAGACGAGGCCCGAGTTGGGCGCGTGGTAGACGACTCTCAGCCCTGGCTATATTTGATCGATGGAAACGAGCGCGGGCCTGCTGCCCTACCGTTTTCGCGACGGGCGGCTGGAGGTGCTGATCGCGCACATGGGCGGACCGTTCTGGGCGAGCAGGGACGAGGGGGCCTGGTCGATCGTCAAGGGCGAGCACGACGCGAGCGAGGACGCCTACGCGGCGGCGCGGCGGGAGTTCGCCGAGGAGACGGGCAAAGCGCCGCCGGAGGGCGAGCCGTTGGAGCTGGGCGAGATTCGCCAACGCTCGGGCAAGCGCGTCGTCGCGTGGGCGATCCGCGGCGACCTCGATGCGCAGCAGGTGGCCAGCAACACGTTCACGACGGAATGGCCTCCGCGCTCGGGCGAGCAGCGCGAGTTCCCGGAGATCGACCGCGCGCAGTGGCTCGACTGCGCGGCGGCGCGGCGCAAGCTCGTGTCGGCGCAGGTCGCATTCGTGGACGCGCTGGAGCGCCGTATCGACGAGCGCTCGGACGGCGGCTAAGCGGGCGAGACGAGGCGCAGCTCGAACGGTTCCACCTCGCCGGTGTCCGACCGGCGCACCCAGGCGATCTCGGCCGCCTGCCCGCCGGCGGCCACCGCGGCCTTGACGTCGACGCCCTCCCGCTGAGCGCCCAGGCGCACGAAGACCGCCTGCACCCGCTCCCCGCCGATCTCGACGTCGACGCGCTGTCCCGCGGAGAAGCGCCGATCGCTCATCGCCCGATGCTTCCCGCGCGATAGCCGCGGCGTTCGCCGGCGCGAGCGAGCGGCGGAATCACCAGGCGCTGGATCGCCGGCGGCGGCAGCGGCGCCAACAGCGTGACCATTTCGCGGTAGTGGTGGGCCATGACGGCGGCCTGGAGCAGGCCGTCGAGGCTGCGCGGGAGCGCGCGGCGGGTGATCGCGCCCGCGCGCGAGAGCGCTGCGGCGTCTTCGAGGAACTCCTGCAGCGTGGACGGCGGCGTGGCGTGACAGACGAAGCGGGCGACCTCCCTACCGCGGTTGCGAAAGGCGTGTCGCATGCCCGGCGGCACGCGGACCACATCGCCGGGGTTGCCCTCCTTCCACCTGCGCCCGGCGAGGAACTCGGGGCGTCCCTCGACGATCTCGAAGCGCTCTTCCATCGACGGGTGGATGTGCGGAGTGACCCCTCCGCCCGGATCGACCCACGTCTCGACGTGCAGCGTCTCGCCGCCATTGTCGGTCGTCCGCCAGAACCGGCTGCGCATCCTCAGGACCGGATCGATTGTCAGCTCGTACGCACTGTCACTCTCGGTCGCCATCGCTGCCTCCGATCGCTCGCGTAAGCTAGTCGTCACTAGGATATAGCTAATGTCTACTAGGTTGCAGACGTCGACGTCGCCACCTCGCAAGCGCCTCACGGCCGCAGCCCGCCGCGAGGTGATCGAGCTGGCCGCCATGGACGTGTTCGCCGAGCGCGGCTACCACGGCGCGGCGATGGACGAGATCGCGCGCCGGTCGGGGGTGAGCCCGCCGGTGGTCTATGACCACTTCGCGTCCAAGCCGGAGCTTCACCGGCGACTGCTCCAGCGAACGCGCGACGACCTGCTGGCGATGTGGCGGGCGAACCTCGACGGCGAAGGCACGCTGG
>DATHJQ010000258.1:0-5436 GCA_035286505.1 Solirubrobacteraceae bacterium
GCTATGAATCCACGGCCGGACGAGCACCGGGTCCAAACCCAATCCTGAGCGCAGACAGGCGGCTAGCAGCCGCAGTCCAGTAGGACGAGACGACGCACGGACTAGCGCTCCGCTACGTAGCGCGTCTGCGCTCAGCGTCGCCGGCACGACCGAGGCCCGCGAGTAGCGCCGACCCCCCGCAACAACAACAGCAGAGCAGACTATACGCACCGATTGGTGCCTCCCCGTCGGAGTAGGCCGGTGAGGTGCAGACGACCCACAAGATCTCCGGCGACCAGGCTCAGGGCTATGCGACCTATCTGACGAGCACGTCGGCGCGCGGCGACTACTACACGCCGGGCGACGGCGAGGAGCAGTTCGAGAGCCGCTGGCACGGCTCCCAGCAGATGCTCGCCTCGCTCGGCCTCGCCCCCGACCGTCCGGTGACTCGCGACGAGCTAAGGGCGATGATGGAAGGCAAGTCGCCGGCCGACGGCAGCGAGCTGCGCCGCGTAGGCGCCAACGGCACGCGCGTCGCCGGCGTCGACATGACCTTCAGCGCCCCGAAGTCGGTCTCGGCGCTGTGGGCGGTGTCCTCGCCGTATGAGCGCGCGCGGATCGAGGCTGTCCACAGTCGGGCCGTGGCCGGCGCGGTGGCAAGGGTAGAGCGCGACGTCGAGCTGGTCCGCACACGTCGCGAAGGAACCCTGCAATGGCAGAAGGCAAAAAGGCTGGTCGCGGCCGAGTTCGTCCACACGGCGAGCCGTCTGACGCGCGATGAGGAGCGCGAGGGCGTCCCTGACCCCCAGCTGCACTCCCACCTCGTCGTTCTCGGCGCCGAGCGCGCCGACGGGCGCTACGCCGCCGTCGAATCGCGCGAGCTGTTTCGCGCGGCAAGGGCCAACGGCGCCTGGTATCGCGCAGAGCTCGCCCATCAGCTGCAGGAGCTCGGCGTCGAGGTGCGCGGCCGAAGCGGCCGCGACCAGCGTTACTTTGAGCTGACCGGCGTTCCATCGCAGCTGAGCGAGCGCTGGTCGGGGCGCGCAAGCGAGATCGAGCAGGCCGCGAGGCGGTTCCGCACCCGCTACGGACGCGACCCTCGCGCCGGTGAGCTGGGTTCGCTGACGCAGGCCACGCGCGGCGGCAAGACCGTCACCGCAGCCGTCGACGTCGACGCCGCGTGGCGGGCGGTCGGGGAGGAGTACGGGCTCGGGCGCGAGGCCGTCGGGCAGATGTACTCCGGGCGGTCGCCTCATCCAGATGACGCCGCTCTCGCCGGTGAGCTGCTCAAGGATGTGACCAGGGAGCACGCGACCGTCAGCGAGCGAAACCTGAAGGCCCGCGCCTACGAGTTGGCGGCGGGGGTGTGTCACCCGGCGCAGGCTGACCGGATGCTCGCGGACCTCGCGCGCAGTGGAGAGCTGGTCAAGCTCGACCATGGCTTGTGGACGACGCGCGAGGTGCGCGCGCTCGAGCGAGCGACGCTCGACAGCGCCACCGCCCGCGCCGGCGAGCGCGCGGCGCCCGTGGAACCTGAGACCCTGCGCGAGGCGCGTCTGGCAGCGCAGCGCCAGCTCGGCGCCCCGCTCAGTCAGGAGCAGCGCGAGGCGCTCGACCGGATCACTGGCCGGGGCGGCGTCAGCGTGCTGGTCGGTCAGGCAGGGACAGGCAAGGGCACGGTGATCGCCACCGCGGCGCGCGCATGGCGCGAGGAGGGCTATGAGGTAATCGGCACGGCCGTTGCCGGGGCGACCGCGAAGCGGCTGCGAGCCGACGCCGGCCTTCGGACATCGGTGACGACCGACGCGCTGGTGCGCCGGGCCAGCAACGGTCAGATCGCGCTCAACGAGAAGACGGTCGTAGTGATGGACGAGGCGGGGATGGCAGACACGCGGCGGCTCGCTGCGGTGACGGACCTTGCCGACAAGAGGGCTAGCAAGCTGCTGTTGGTCGGCGACCAGGCGCAGCTGCCATCGATCGGCGCGGGCGGGATGTTCGCGTCGCTGCAACAGCGCGTGCCGACCGCCGAGCTGACTGAGGTTCACCGTGCGCGCAACGAGTGGGAGCGCGACGCGTGGGGTCAGGTGAGATCCGGCGAAGCGACCCGAGCGCTTGCCTCCTACGCCGCCAACGACCGCTTGCACCTAGCAGAGACGCGCGAGCAGTCCGCGCGCGAGATGATCGACGCCTGGGATCGGGCACGCCGCGAGCGCCCCGAGCAGAGCAGGGTGATGCTGACCGACGCCTCCAACGCCGAGCTCGAGGCGATCAACGCCTTGGCCCAGGAGCGCCGCGCGCAGGCGGGCGAGCTCGGCAGTCAGCGGGCTGAGTTGCCTGGGCGCCCCTATGGCCTAGGCGCCGGCGACCAGGTGATGCTGACGGCGGCTTTCTATCCGGACGGGGAGCAACGGCTTGAGAACGGCACCGTCGCCGACGTCCTCGACACACGCGGCGATAACGGCGTGACGCTCAGGACGAGCGAAACGCCGCCGCGCGAGGTCGACGTCGACATGCGCGAGTTCGCAGAGCTGCGCCTCGCCTACGCGCAACACGTCTACAAGGCCCAAGGCCGCACGGTCGACGAGGCCTACGTACTGATGGGCGGCTGGCAGACCGACCGCGAGCACGCCTATGTCGCGCTGACACGTGCGCGCGAGCAGACCGACGTCTACGTCTGCCGTGACGACCTCGGTGAGGAGGGGATGCAAGCCGGCGCGATCGAGCGCCTGGCCGAGGCGATCGAGACATCACATGCGCAAGAGGCGTCGATCGAGCACAAGCAAGTCCAGCCGCCGCAGCTCAGCGCGGAGGCGGACCGAGCGTATGACGTGGGCTTTGAGCTCTGAGCGCCGCAAGCGTCCGCCAAGGCTCGGTCCTGTGCCACGGCGTGAGCTGCAGAAGCTCCCACCGCGTGCCGCGCAGCAGTAGGCCCTGTCCCGCGGGGAGGCTGGCGATCTCACCAGGGGACAGGACGCGCTGACGGGAGGTCGAGTAGCTGACACTCTCACTCGACGTCCCAGGGTCACCGGAGAACAGCCGTTCGGATTGGTTTCGCCCGATCGAGTGCGACACGACCCGGCGGTCGTACTCGCCCAGTGACAGCGACAGCGCTTCAAGCGTGCGCCGGTCGGCGATCCCGTCGAGCACGAGCTTGGTCTGAAACAGCGAGAGCAGGCCGTCGGCCGCGGACTCCCCCCAGCGCTGGCGAGCCTGGGAGAGATCCTGCAGGCAGGCGAGGACCTGCAGACCCTGGCCGCCGGCTTCTGAGACGAGCGCCGGCAGATCGTGGATTGGGGCGATGTTGGCGAGCTCGTCCAGGCACATGAGGACCGGCCCGGACGGTGAAGCTGCGTTGCGCGCGTAGGCGGCGTGGCGGATCTGCTCGAGCAGCCCGACGACGAGCGGCGCGCACAGCGCCTGGCGGTGCGCCGGCGCTGCGATGTAGACGGTGTCCGTCCCGTTGACGAAGCGCGGGGGATCGAAGTTGGGCCTGGCCGCGGCGTCACGTGCAGCGCGCGCGTTGTAGGCCGACAGGACGCCGGCGGTCGCGGAGAGGATCGAGGAGCGCTCGCGGCCCTCGGTTCGCTCGATTCCCGCGAGGACGTCGCCGGCGACCGGCTCGGCGTCGTCGAGGATCGCCTGGGCGGGGTCGAGCTCGTGGCGCAGCACCCAGCGCAGCACGTCGGTGACGGTCAGCCCTGCGAGGTTGGCGGCGAGCAGCAACGGCGCGAGCAGGGCGCTCGAGCGCTCGCGCCAGTGACTCTCATTGGCCGTTCCCTGACCCGCGGGAGCGGCGTTTGCCATCGCACGCGCGATCAGCAGCGCCTCGTCCCAGCTCGGGGCAGCGGCGACAGGCGACCACGACAGCCGCCGCGCGCCGCTTGGTGCTGCCAGGACCGCACCCGTCGGATCGAACAGCCAAACCTGCCCGAGCCCCGCCCGCGCTGGAAACGTTGCCGCCAGCACGTCGGGCTTGGTCGACGTCGACACGGCGGCGCCCGATGCGGCGAGCAGCGTAGGGATCACGACCGCGCTCGTCTTGCCCGAGCGTGGCGGCCCGAGGACGAGCACGGCGTGCTCGGGATCGGCGGTGAGCCATCTGCCGCCACTGGCGAGGCCCAGGAAGGCGCCACCGCCCAGGGCGCGGGCGTGCTCTCGTACGGCACACGCTGGGTCGGCTGAGGCCGCGAGCCGATCGCCGCGTGTCGGCCGCCTGGCACGCACCCGGGACGCAATGGGGGGAGCGACGCGCCACCCGATCGCGCCAAGCGCGAGCAGCAGTGTGAAGCGCAGCATCGTGTGAAGCGTCGAGCCAGCGGCCCCAAGCGCGCCGTGTGCCGCGAGCCGATGGGCGAACAGCTCAAAGGCGATCGCGAGGATGGCGATGAGGACGACCAGCTCGCGCGTAGCGCCGCCGCCGGGAGGCGGGCGGTGCTGGTGCGACGGTCCCCACATGCCCTCCATTCCGACGACGGCGGGCGCAGGAGACACACCATCCGTACGTCGTCCACTGGGAACTAGCGTCGCGCCGTAGCGAGACACCGCCAGCACTGAGGGGCGCAAGCGCCTGCGCCAGCTCGAGCGTCCCTTCCCCTCGGTGCCGCGGTAGGCGCGGGCGCTGCGCAAGTGAGCACGTGAGAGCAGGCGCGCTCGCGCGCGCTCCCTAGAGCCCGAATGGCTGCGTTACGCCTGCGCTAGCTCGAATTGAGAGGGGGGGGGCGTCTGGCTGCTCACGACGACATGCGTAGGAGAGCACTCGTGTCGAACAACAAGGAGGAACCATGAGCGCCCCAAACATCAACAGCGTCACGCTCGTCGGCCAGCTGACCGCCGACCCAGAGCTTTGCTCGATGCCCGACGGTCGCAGCGTCTGTGACCTGCGCCTGGCCGTAAACGACCAGCGCGACAAGCCAGCGCTGTTCGTCGATGTCGCGACCTTTGGCCCAGGCGCCGACGCCTGCGCCGAGCATCTGAGCAAGGGCCGACAGGTCGGCGTGATCGGCCGGCTGATCTACAGCGAGTGGGAGGCCGAGGACGGCTCCAAGCGATCGAAGCACTCCGTTATCGGCCGCGTCGCCTTCGGCGGGAAGTCTGACGACGTTCCCCCCGGGGGAGGGACGCCCGATGAGTAGCCACCGCTTGCGCGACGATGCGGCCGAGGGGCATATTGTCCCGTCGATCCGGCCTCTGGACGGGCCGCTTTTGCGGCCCGAGCAGGTCGCCGCGCTGCTGTCGGTCAAGACGAGTTGGGTCTATGACGCGGTGCGTACGGGAAAGCTACCGTGCATTCGCGTTGGGCGCCACATTCGCTTTACGCGGGCGATGTTGGAGGAGTGGCTAGAAACAACGAGCCACTCAAGATGAAGCTCGGTTGTAGTGTCGCGCTATGCGCTTGATTACCCCAGAAGTGGGCGGACGCCCCGTTGCCGCGCCGACGCTCACGACGTAGGTCGCTGG
>DATHJQ010000259.1:0-2781 GCA_035286505.1 Solirubrobacteraceae bacterium
GCCGCCCTGAAACTGATACGCTACGTGGAAGCGCCCGTGACGGTCAGTCCGCGGTGCTCTGAACGGCTCCCACCGGCCGCGGTAGTGGACGAGCAGCTCGACCACGACGCCGCGCGGCGGGACCGGCCCCTGCACCGCGCCCGACAGGATGATCGTCCCGTTCGAGCCGGTTCGGCGCGGGCTGATCCTCAGCGCCACGCCGGCGCCGACCGCCTCGGTGATCTTCGCCTGGGCCGCAAAAGCGCCGTCGCCGGAAAAGGCGCGATAAGCGAGTTCGATCGTGCGCGAGCGACCGGGCGGCACCGCGGCCTCAAAGCTCCCGTCGGAGCGCGTGCGCGCGTGGCCGACGAGTTCCGGGCCGCTTGAGCCGGACAACTGCTGGATCACGTCGAGGCTCGCCCCGGCGATGGGCTGGCCCTGCGCGGTGAGCAAGCGCCCGGCGACACGCAGGGCGCGATGGGAGAACGGCCGGTAGATCGTGTGCGACGTTCCCAACCGCAGCTGAGCGGTATCGGTCGCGCTCGTTCCGTTGGGCGTGCCCGTCGCCGTCAAGCCGGAGCCAGTCCCCGGACCCGGCAATGCGCCAAGGGAGGAGGTGCTGGCCGCGTTGTGGATGTGAACCGTCCCGTCGTAGATGACGCTCGTGTTCTGCGCGGCACTCTCGACGATCAGCGACAGCGAATGGTCGCCGTCGGCGACACTCGCAGTGTTCCAGCTGATCGTGTCCGATACGCTCGGCGGACATGCGAGGAAATCGGTGTAGGGGCAGCTTGCGACGTAGTCCTTTTGTGCAACCACGTTGCCGTCGACGCGCAGCTGCACCAGGCGCACGCCCGAGCTGCCCTCCGCCGCGTGGTAGCTCAGCGACTCGATTCCCGCGAGCGTTCCGCCGCCGCTGAGCGCGCCGCCGGTAACTGCTCCGCCGGGCAAGTTGCTGTCCGCGAGTGTCAGCTGCGAACCCAGCAACTCGAGGTTGGGATTCTCGCCGGCACCGAACACGCAGCCAGCTCCGGCGTCGTCGTTCGAGCAGTAGTCCGCGAGTGTCAGCTCGGTGGTGGTGGACGGCAGGACGAAGTTGCTCGGAGTGCTTGTCATGTTCAACGGTGTTGTGCTTTCGCCGACCGTGCCCGTGTTCACGCCGGCGATCGCGAACGTGTCGGCGCCCGAGACCTGATGCGGCACGTACCACCAGAGCCTCGCTTCATGGATCGTGATGCCCGCGGGGGCGACGACCTGAACTCCGTCGACTGTGCCGG
This sequence comes from Solirubrobacteraceae bacterium, assembly GCA_035286505.1. Lineage (GTDB taxonomy): Bacteria > Actinomycetota > Thermoleophilia > Solirubrobacterales > Solirubrobacteraceae > Palsa-744. Next base: position 1,257 of record DATHJQ010000259.1, read on the forward strand.
GCGCCATGCTGCCGCCGAGCGGGCCGATGAAGTCGCCGGGGCCTCCGGCGCAGCTCCCGTCGTAGTTCTGCGGTGCGCTGAAAACGATCCACGGGCCAGAGTCGCCGTTGGCGCCCGGGGCCGCCGGGCAGTTGTCGATCACGTAGGTCCCCCCGCTCGCGGCCGAGCTCGTGACGAGCACGAGCGACAGCGCGGCGAGCGCAGGCAACGCCAGTCGTCGCAGCGCGCGTCTGCGCGTCGTCTCAGCGCGTGGCAACGCTGACCACCTTGCTCATGCCGCTGGCGAACGGAAAGCCGGCCTGGCCGGCGGGCACTTCGGCACGAAACGGAAAGCGCCCGACGCCGCACTCAAACTGGTAGACGACGCGAAAGCGCCCTCGAGCGTTCGTGCGGGGCGTCCTGAACGGCTCCCAGCGCCCGCGGTAATGCACGAGCAGGTCAACAATCGTCCCGCGCGGCGGGATTGATCCCTGCACCGTGCCGGTAAGCGTGATGGCGCCCTGCGCGCTCGTGCGTCGCGGCGTGATGGCCAGTCGCACGCCTGCGGCGACAGCCTCTTTGACGCTCGCCTGCGCGGCGTAGCCAACGTCGGCCGAGAACGCACGGTATGCAACCTCGATCGTCCGCGAAGGGCCAGCGGGAACCGGCACGGTGAAGCTGCCGTCGGCGGCCGTGAGAACATGCGCCACGGCTTCGGAGCGACTCGTGCCGTCGACCTGCTGGAGCACCTGCAGCGAGGCCGAGCGAATCGGCTGTCCCTGGCGATCGAGCAGGCGGCCGGAGATCCGCAGCGCCCGCCCGGCGAAGCTGCGGGCGATCGTCCCGCTCATGCCGAGCCGCAGCTGCGCGAACTCGCTTGCGCCCGTGCCGTTAGGAGCGCCGGCACCAAACGTCGCGCTCGAACCGTTGCCGGGTCCGGGCAGCGCTCCCAGCGAGCTCGCCGTCGTGGACGGGTTTGCGACGATGACCGACCCGAGCGCGTCGTTGGTGAGGTTGCCGGCCGCGTCCGTGACCGTGAGTCCGACGGCGTAGGTGTCGTTTGCGAGTGCCGCAGTGTTCACAGCGAAGCCGCTCACCGTCTGCGTGACCGGGCACGCGTTCCATGCGTCGTAGGCGCACGAGGAGGAGAAGTCGAACGTGTGAACGCTCGCCGCGCCGCCTCCCTGCGGCGCCAGCGTCAACGTCGCCGAGCGCACGCCGCTGTCGCCGTCCGCCACCGAGAAGCTGATTGCCTGTGAGCCGGCGACTGACGTTCTGTTCGCGGCGGCAGTCTGGAGCGCTCCAGAGGCGGAGACGACGGTCGGAGCGGTGCTGTCAGTCAGCGTCAAGGTGATCTCGTTCAGCGCCGGCACCGCGATCGAATCGGCGAACTGACAGGTCGGCGAGCTGCGGTCGGTGCTGCAGTTCACGAACGCCTCGAAGTCGCGCGCCCCCTGCGGCAACGTCCAGGTCTCGGAGTCTGTGTAGTCGCCACCGCCGTAGGGGAGCTCGACCAGCCCGGGCAACGACTGCCCCCCTGAGGCGA
>DATHJQ010000260.1:0-7995 GCA_035286505.1 Solirubrobacteraceae bacterium
ACATGGAGCTGCTGGGCGTGCGCCTGAACCTGGAGCGCCTGGCCGAGATCAGCGGCCGCGTGCGCGAGGAGCTGGCCGCGCTGGAAGCAGAGATCTTTGCGCTCGCCGAGGAGGAGTTCCTGATCTCCTCGCCCCAGCAGCTGGGGGAGATCCTGTTCGGCAAGCTCGGCCTGTCGCGCAAGCGCCGCGGCAAGACCGGCTTCTCCACCGACGCCCGCGTCCTGCAGGCGATTCGCGCCGAGCACGAGATCGTGCCGAAGATCGAGCGCTGGCGCGAGCTGTCAACACTGGCCAAGACCTACCTCGACGTGCTGCCCGACGTGGTCGACGAGCGCTCGCGCATCCACACGACCTTCCTGCAGGCCGGCGCGCAGACCGGCCGGCTGGCGAGCACCAACCCGAACATGCAGAACGTGCCCATCCGCACGCCGCTCGGACGCGAGATCCGCGGTTGCTTCGAGGCCGAGGACGGCAACGTGCTGATCTCCGCCGACTACTCGCAGATCGAGCTGCGCGTGCTCGCTCATGTCGCCGACGAGCCCGTGCTCAAGGAGATCTTCAGGCGCGAGGAAGACGTGCACACGGCGACGGCCTCGCAGGTCTTCACCGTCGACGCGGCGGACATCGACCCGGGCATGCGCTCGAAGGCCAAGATGATCAACTACGGGATCGTCTACGGCCTGTCGGATTTCGGTCTCGCCGACCGCCTGAACATTCCCCGCGAGGAGGCCAAGGAGTTCATCGACGCCTATCTCGACCGCTTCCCGCGCGTGGCCGCCTTCATGGCCGAGACGATCGAGCAGGCAAAGCAGCAGACCTACGTCACCACGCTGTGGGGCCGGCGCCGCCAGATCCCCGAGCTGCAGGCGCGCAACTACCAGGTGCGCATGCTCGGCGAGCGCCTGGCCGTCAACACGGTCATCCAGGGCACGGCAGCGGACATCATCAAGCTGGCGATGGTCCGCACGCACAGCGCGCTCGCCGAGTCGGGGCTCGACACGCGCCTGCTGCTGACGATCCATGACGAGCTGCTGTTCGAAGGCCCGCCGTCCGAGCAAGAGGAGGCACGCGCGCTGATCGAGCGCGAGATGTGCGGCGTGTGGGATCGCGACCCGCCGCTGGCGATCGACGCCGGGGTGGGACGCAACTGGCTGGAGGCGAAGTGAGCCGCGGCCTGGCGGTGCTGCTCGGCGTGGGGGCGGGGTGCCTGGTCGGCATGCAGGCGCCGATCAACTCGCGCCTGGGCAAGTCCGTCGGCTCGGTCGAGGCGGCCACGCTGTCCTTCCTCGTCGGCACCGCCGCGCTGGTGGCGATCCTGCTCGTCGCGCGCGGCGGCATCGGCGGGCTCGGGCAGGTCGGGCGCGCGCCGTGGTGGGCATTGGTCGGCGGTTTGCTCGGCGCCGTCTATGTCAGCGTCGCTCTCGTCGCCGTCCGTACGCTCGGCGCCAGCGGGCTGACCGCCGTGGTGATCGGCGGGCAGCTCGTGATCTCCGTGGCGATCGACCGCTTCGGCCTGCTCGGCGTCGCCCGTCAGGCCATCGGCGTGCAGCGCATCGCCGGCCTCGCGCTGCTCGGCGCCGGCGTCTTTCTCGTCGTGCGCAAGTAGTGCTCGCCCGACGCGGCTAGCCGAGCGCCGTCTGAAAGCCCTCGCGCCAGTTGGCGTACGTCGGCGTCCAGCCGAGCTCGGCCTTCGCGCGCGCGTTGGACGCGCCCTGCGTGCGGGTCATCGTGTACACGCCGTACTCGCCGGCGAGCGGGCGCGCCAGCCACGCCGGGACGCGCCGCGGCGGCTTGGCGCCGAGCGCGGCGGCGAGCGCCGGCACCCACTCGTGCACCGGCGCCGGGTGATCGTCGACGACGTTGTACGCGCCCGAAGGACCATGCGTGAGGGCCGTGGCGGTGGCCCGCGCGGCGTCCTCGACATGGATGAACGACCACACGCCGTGACCGCCGCCGACGATCGGCAGCCGTCGCCTGGCGACTTCCGCGCCGAGCGATCCGTGCGCGGAGATCGACGTGCCTGGTCCGTAGAAGTAGCCGTAGCGCAGTGCGAGCCCGCCGGCGCCGAGCACGACGCGCTCGAGCTCGGCGACCGCGGCCGCCGAGCGCTTGAACTGCGCCGGCGGATCGGCGATCAGCGGGTCGTCCTCGACGTGCACCGTGCCCGGCGGGCCGGGCGCGTAGACGAAGGCGATGCTCTGCGCGACGATGCGTGCGCCCACCGCCTGCGCCGCCGCCACGAGGTGGCGCGTGCCCTCGGTGCGCAGGCGGTCGGTCAGCGCGAAGTCGCGCATGATCTTGCGCGCGTCCAGGCGCTGCGGGATCGCCGTGAGCTGGTGTACGACCGCCTCCGGGCGCGCCCGGCGCACGGCCGCCGTCACCGCGTCGGCGTCCAGCGCGTCGGCCACGGCCGGCTCGGCGCCGGCCGCGCGTACGGCGGTCGCGCGCTCGGGCGAGCGCGTCATGCCGGTGACCTCGTGTCCTTCGGCCACCAGCAGCGCGAGCAGCGGCCTGCCGATCGCGCCCGTGGCGCCCGCGAGGAAGACCCTCACGCCGCGGCGGCCGTGGGCCGCTCGGCGCCGGGCAAGGACTCGGGTACGGCGCAGACCAGCCCCTCGCTGAAGCCCGCGGGGGTCATGTCGAAAGCGCTGTTGAAGCGCGCGCGCATGTTCTCCAGCGCGATCACGTTGGTCAGCTCGACCATCTGGCGCTCGTCGAAGTGCTCGTGCAACTGCGCGAACAGCTCGTCGGTCACGTTCGTCGGAGTGCGACTCATCGCCGTCGCGTAGTCGAGCACGAGGCACTCGAGCTCGGAGAACTCCCCGTTGTCGCGATAGCGCGGCAGCGCTAGCAGCTGCGCCTCGCCGATGCCGGCGTCGTGCGCGATGCCCGATGCGATGTCGCAGCAGAACTCGCAGTTGACGATCGCGGCGGCCTTGGTCTCGGCGAGCACCTTCAGGCGCTCGTCCACGCGGCTCTGCTTGGCGGTGGCGCGCTCGAACGCGCCATAGCCCATCAGCAAGCCGGGGGTGTGCGCGTACACCCCGACGGGGTCCACGTCGCGCCCCAGCTGCTTGCGCGAGACCGTCTGGGCAAAGCGTACGAACGGGTTTGCGCTGCGCTTGGATACGAGATCGATCCGGGTCATCGCTGCACCTCCAGCGGTCGAGTTGACTCGCGCACGAGCCATACCAGTGCGGCGGTCGCGAGCGCGAGCGAGGCGAAGTCGAACGGTCCGAGCCAGTGGGGATGCGCGGAGCCGATGTCGGCGAGGTGGTTGATCGCGTGCAGCGCGAACTGCAGCGCCACGCAGAAGAGGATCGGCGTGCGCCAGGACACGCGCCGGTAGGCGACGGCCAGCGACACGCCGAACGCCAGGTTGAACGTCGCCGTGTCGCGCAGGTAGTGGTCGTTCTGCACGCCGAACGGACCGATGTCGGTGAAGAACGTGTGCGGCGCGAAGACCATCAGCGCCGCGATGACGAAATGATAGGCGGCGAAGGCGATCAGGCCCACGCGGACGGTTGACGCCATGCGCGCTGTGGATCCGCGGATGGTCGCGCTGTCGCTGGCGTCGCGGACGGTTGACATGCCCGCTACTCTACCCCACAGGTGGTTCCCAAACAGTGACCAGTCTTGCCACAAAGAAGGGTACCAGTTACGGCCCAGAGCTGCTCGTTCGGCTGGGTGGGGGGCGCCGTCGAGCGCAGTTGGAGGACCGCCTGCGCGAGCTGGTCCGCGAGGGGACGCTGGCCGCCGGCAGCCGGATGCCCAGCTCGCGCGCGCTCGCCGGCGATCTGAGCGTCTCGCGCCGGCTGGTCGTCGACGCCTATGCGCAGCTGCTGGCCGAGGGCTATCTCGTGGCCCGCCAGGGTGCGGGCACATATGTGGCGGCGACCGCCGCCGTCGCCGACGGCGTGCCGCCGGCGCAGCCGGCAAGCGCGCCGCAGTTCGACTTCTTCCCCGGCGCGCCCGATCTCTCGGCATTCCCGCGCACGCTGTGGCTGCGCGCGATGCGCGACGTGCTGCGCTCGGCGCCCGACGGTGCTCTGGCCTATCCCGACGCGCGCGGCGCGCCGGAGCTGCGCGGCGCGCTTAGCTCCTACCTGCGGCGCGTGCGCGGCGTCGTCGTCGAGCCAGACGCGATCGTCGTGTGCTCCGGCGCCACGCAGGGGATCGCTCTGCTCGCGCGCGCGCTGCGCGGCCAGGGGGTTGCCGACATCGACATAGAGGACCCCGGCCTGCCGCCGCATCGCGGCGTGCTCGCATACGCCGGCCTGCGCGTTCGCGGTGTGGACGTCGACGAGCAGGGCGTGCTGGTGGATCAGCTGCGCGCGTCGGTCGTGTTGACGACGCCCGCGCACCAGTGCCCGACCGGCGTCGTGCTGTCGCCGCGGCGACGCGGCGAGCTGGTGCGCTGGGCGCGCGGCGGCGGCGTGGTGATCGAGGACGACTACGACGCCGAGTTCCGCTACGACCGCGCGCCGCTGGGAGCGCTTCAGGGGCTGGCGCCCGATCGCGTCGTCTACATGGGCACCGTGTCGAAGACGCTCGCGCCGGGCGTGCGCCTGGGCTGGCTGGTGCTGCCGCCATCGCTGCTCGACGCCGTCGCTCAGGCCAAGGCGTTCGACGACCTCGGCTGTCCCGCGCTCGACCAGCTCGTGCTCGCGCGGCTGCTGGCGACCTCCGCCTACGATCGCCATCTGCGCCGCGCGCGACGCCGTAACCGCGCTCGCCGCGACGCGCTGATCGCGGCGGTCGCGCGCGAGCTGCCGCAAGCGCGCGTAAGCGGGATCTCCGCGGGGCTGCACGCGCTCCTGCGCCTGCCGCGCGCCGTCGACCTCCACGCCCTGGTGACCGCCGCCGAGCGGCGCTCGCTGCGCGTCTATCCGCTGGAGTTCCACCGCATCCGGCCCGGACGCGAGGCCGACGCGCTCGTGATGGGCTATGCCAACCTGTCCGAACCGGCGATCGGCGAGGGCGTGCGCCGCCTCGCCGAGGTGCTGCGAGGCCTGTGAGCGAGGGAGGCTGTGCGATGACCGAACGATGCGAGCCAGGTCAGACGCCGGCGGCGCGCCGCAGCGCGCGGCCGGTGCCGGGACGCCGGCTTCCCGCAGCGCTCTTCAGCGCGCGCCTGGCGGCTCGCTCGGCTCCACGCGGCGCGAGCACGATCGGCGAGCGGCCGCACACCGGGTCGATCGAGGAGATCGCGGCTTGCAAGCGCGCGCTGCTGGTCACCTACCGTCGCGACGGCACGCCCGTGCCGACGCCCGTGTGGGCGGCGCTTGGCGAGGGCGGTCGCCTGTACGTGCGCACGGAGCGCAGCGCGGGCAAGCTCAAGCGCCTGCGCAACGACGCGCGCCTGCTGGTCGCGCCGTGCACCGTGCGCGGCAAGCCGCTCGGCGCGGCGCTGGAGGCGACCGCGAGGATGCTCGCGCCCGAGCAGGAGCCGGTGGCCGAGCGCGCGCTGGCGCGTCGCTTCGGCTTCGGTCGCGAGCTGTTCGAGCGGACGATGGACGCGCTGCGAGTGGATATGTGCTTCATCGAGATCACGCCGGGCGCCTGGGAGCCCGGCGGCCGCGAGCCCGACCGACGCCGGCCCGACCGCTCTGACGCCGACGCGTCAGGCTAGGCGGGCGCGCCCGCTGAGACGGCGGCAAGCCGCGAGCGCGTCAGCGCGCGAGCACCGTCGGAGACGAACGTCGGCGGCGCGATCGCCAGGTACTGGTCGAACACCCAGCCGCACAGCCGACGGCTCTCGAACATGCGGATGACCGCCGTCAGCGAACGGCTCGGCGTCATCCGACCGGCCGCCTGCTGGGCGCGCAGCAGCCATGCGAACCTGCGCGCGTGCGCCGCGGAGAACGCGCCATAGCGACGCAGGGCCTGCTCGCGCGAGCGCCGGCGCTCGACCACCGCGCGCAGCTCGCGCCCGCAGGCCAGGCCGAAGTACAGCGCCGTACGAATACCCTCGGCCGTCAATGGGAGACAGTGCCCGGCCGAGTCGCCGACGAAGAACACGCCGTCCTCGACAGCCGAGCGCAGCTGGTGGGGAATCCAGTTGCCCTGATAGCCCTCGGCGGGGAGGCCGAGGTCGCTCGCCAGGCGGACGGTCGGCTCCTTGACGTGATGCGACGGCCAGAACGAGCCGACGCCGACGCGCAGCTCGTCCTCGGCGGGAAAGCTCCAGGAGTAGCCGGCGCGCACGTAGCGCTTGTCCACCCACAGCTCCATCTCCTCGCCGCCGCCGGCGGGGTGGACCTCCAGGCCGCGCGAGAGGCGAGCGTTGGGCGGTTGGATGGTCGTGCCGTTGGACAGCACGCGCCGCCAGCCGAGGCCGTCGACGATCAGCGGCGCGGTCAGCGAGCCGCGGTCGGTCTGCACCGTGGCGCCCTCGCGACCTGTCACGGTGGCCGTCTCGAACTCCAGCTCGCCGTCGTCGGCCTGCTGCCACAACAGCGCGCAAAGCTCGCGGTAGTCGAACGTGGAGAACGACCAGGGCAGCGACCAGCGCGAGGTGTGAAAGGGCGTGTGCACGACGAGCTCGTCGAACGTCTGGCGGTGGGAGGCCTGCAGGTCCATCGCGCTCAGCCAGCCCGTCGGCATCGCGCACGCCGAGGTCTGGCGCTCGCCGATCTCGTAGCGGTCGATCACGAGCACACGCGCGCCGGCGCCGGCGAGCTCGCGGGCGATCGCCAGCCCGGCGAAGCTCGCTCCGCACACCAGGACATCGCAGTCGCGCTCCAGCGTCGTGCGCGCCACTCCCCGCGTCGTCGCTCTTACAGGCATCTTCCCGCAATGATACGGCTGCGCTAGGCTTCGCCGGTGCAAACGGTGATGGAGAATCCTCAAGCCCGCGTGGTCGAGGGGTCCAACGGCCTCCTGTTGGAGGTCGACGGCTCGATCGTGCCCAACTACGAGGCGACCTTCCGCACGATCGAGGAGGGCGAGGTCGTCACCGGTCACGTCGTGCGAATCGACAAGGACGAGGTTCTCGTCGACATCGGCTACAAGTCCGAGGGCGTCATCCCGGCCAACGAGCTGTCGATCCGCAAGTCGGTCGACCCCAAAGACGAGGTGCACCTCGGCGAGGAGGTCGACGCGATCGTCATGACCAAGGAGGACCAGGACGGTCGCCTGATCATGTCCAAGAAGCGCGCGCGCTTCGAGAAGGCGTGGCGTCGCATCGAAACCGCGGCCGAGTCCGGAGAGCCCGTGGAGGGCACCGTGATCGAGGTCGTGAAGGGAGGATTGATAATCGATCTGGGAGTGCGCGGTTTCCTCCCCGCGTCGCTGGTCGATATCCGGCGCGTGCCCAACCTCGACGAGTACATGGGCACGAAGATCGAGACGAAGGTGATCGAGCTCAACCGCTCGCGCAACAACGTCGTGCTCTCGCGCCGCGCGGTGCTCGAGGAGGAGCGCAAGGAGGTGCGCCAGCAGATCCTCGACCGCCTGCAGCCGGGCCTCGTCGTCGAAGGCCAGATCTCCAACATCGTCGACTTCGGCGCGTTCGTCGACCTCGACGGCATCGACGGCCTGATCCACATCTCAGAGCTCTCCTGGTCGCACGTCAACCACCCGTCAGAGATCCTCACGATCGGCGACACGGTCAAGGTCAAGGTGCTGGACATCGACCGCGACCGCCAGCGCATCTCGCTGGGCCTCAAGCAGACCCAGGAGGACCCCTGGCAGCGGATCGTAGACACCTACAACGTCGGCGACGAGCTCGAGGGCAAGGTCACGAAGGTCGTCACGTTCGGCGCCTTCGTGGAGATCCTCGACGGCGTCGAGGGCCTCGTGCACATCTCAGAGCTCGCGCCCCATCACGTCGAGAGCCCGCGGGAGATCGTCCATCCCGGTGACGAGATCCGCGTGAAGATCCTCGAGATCGACTCTGAGCGCCGGCGCCTGTCGCTGTCGGCCAAGCGCGTGGAGGACCAGGTCCTTCCCGTGTCCCGCCCCTCCGCGGCGGACGCCGGAGAGGCGCAGAAC
>DATHJQ010000261.1:0-2673 GCA_035286505.1 Solirubrobacteraceae bacterium
CGGCCATGAACACGATCACCGCGACCAGCGGCACGAGCACGACGCCGTCGCGAAAGCTCAGCTCGCGCGAGGAGACCTTGGGCCCGACGCGGTTGTGCATCGCGCGGATGAACAGACGCAGCGCATACACGCTCGCCAGCACGACGCCAGTGAACGCGACGATCGCGATCGCCAGCTTGGCTTTGAACACACCCAGCAGGATCAAGAACTCGCCGACGAAGTTCGACGAGCCGGGCATCGCCAGCGTGGCGAGCGCGACAATCAGGAAGATCGTCGCCAGCACCGGTGCGCGGAAGGCGATGCCGCCCATGTCGCGGATGTCCTCCGATCCTCCCGCCCGTCGCGCGAGCAGCGCGACGATGAACAGCAGCGCCGCGACGACCAGGCCGTGGTTGACCATCTGCAGCAGCGCGCCCTGCGCGCCCTGCGGGTTCAGCGAGAAGATGCCCAGTGTGATGAAGCCGAGCTGTGCGACCGACGAGTATCCGGCGACCAGACGCGCGTCCGTCTGCGTGAAGGCGACGACCGAGCCGTAGACGATCGACGCCAGCGCTATCAGCAGCATCAGCGTCTGGAAGTGCGCCGCCGCCTGCGGATAGAGCGGCAGCACGATCCGCAGGAATCCGTAGGCACCGACCTTCGACAGCACGCCCGAGAAGACCATCAACACCTCGATAGGCATCGCCTTGTAACCGTCGGGCATCCATCCGTGCAGCGGGAACGCCGGCATCTTCACCAGGAAGGCGGCGGCGAAGAACAGGAAGATCCACTCCTGCGAGCCGCGGCTCAGCGGCAGGTGCTGCAGCGACGTGAGCACGAACGTGATGTGCCCGCCGCCCTGCTGGGAGGCCAGCACCCCGGTCGCGACCGCCGCTGAGAGCATCAGCAGCGAGCCGACGAACGTGTAGATGACGAGCTTGATCGTCGCTTTCACGCGCCCGGGCTCGGCCCCCCACGCGCCGATCAAAAAGTAGAACGGGATCAGCATCAAATCGAAGAAGGCCACGAACAGCGCCAGGTCCTGCGCCAAAAGCGCGCCGAGCACGGCCGACTCGGCGAGCATGAGGTTGAAGTAGAAGAGACGGGGGCGGTCCCACTCGCGCAGGTTCGCCGCGATCGCCGCCGCGGCGAACAGCAGCGTCGTCAGCCCGATCATGAACACGTTCAGGCCGTCGACGCCGAGCTTGTAGTGGATGCCCAGCTCGGAGATCCACACGAGGTCGGTCACGTGCTCGAGTCCGTGAGAGCTCGGCGAGTAGTCGGCGATGTAGCCGATCGCCAGCGCGAGCGCGCCCAGCGAGCCGAGCAGCGCAAACACGCCCGACGTGCTCGGTCGCGACAGCGGGTCGCCCGTCACGCCGCTGGCCCCGGACGGGACCTCGGCGTGCTCGACCACGCCCGTGCGCCGGCCCAGCAGCGACAGCGCTGCGCCCAGCAGCGCGCACGCCAGCGGAAGCCAGAGGATGATCGAAAGCGGCGGCATCAGCTCGTCCGCGCGCTCATGTCTGCAACAGGAAGTAGAACCCCATAGCTGCCAGCCCGAGCACCAGCAGCGCCGCGTAATAGCGCACGAAGCCGCTCTGCACCGCACGCACGGCGGCCGACCCCGCCCGCACCAGCCCCGTCGTCCCGCCGATCAACGTCTCATCGACGAACACGCGCTCGAACGTGCCTCTGGCAAAGCTCCCAACGGCGGCCGCCGGGCGCTCGACGAGCGCGTCGTTGAGCTCGTCGAAATACCACTTGTTGACGAACAGCTCATACAGCGGGCGCAGTCGCTCGCGCACTGCCGCCGCGGTCCCCGGCCGCTTGACCCAAACGCGGTAGGCGAGCGCGATCCCCGCCAGCCCGAGCACCGTGCCGAGCACGATGCCGAAGACCAGCAGGCTGCCGCGCGTGTGCGATTCGGAGGCGTACAGCGGCGAGTTGGCGAAGCTCGGCCGCAGGAAGTCGTCGATTACGAAGTCGACTCTGGGGATCTGCACCAGCCCCGAGCCAATCGCGCCGATCGCCAGGATGCCCATCGCGACGCGCATCGGCAGGGCGCGCTCGGCGATCGTGTGAAAAGGGCCGGGAAAGCCCACATCGGCGTCCTCGACCTCGCCGGTCGCCGGGTTCGTGGGCTCGTGGGCGTGGTGCAGCGTACCCGCCTGCTGGCCGATCCTCGATCGGTCGACGGCCTCGGGGGCCGGCTCGCCGTGGAAGGCGCGGAAGATCATGCGAAACGTGTAGATCGCCGTAAGGAAAGCGCCGAGGTAGCCGACTACGTAGAGCGCCCAGTGCCAGCCGCCGCGTTCGGCCGTCACGAGCAGGATGTCGTCCTTGGAGAAGAAGCCCGAGAAGGGGGGGATGCCCGACAGCGCCAGGCCGCCCACGATGAAGCAGCCGTACGTGAAGGGCATCGCCTTGCGAAAGCCGCCCATCTTCTGCAGCGACTGCTCGCCGGCCATCGCGCCGATGATCGAGCCGGCGGCCATGAACAGCAGCGCCTTGAAGAAGGCATGCGTCATCAGGTGGAACAGACCCGCGGCGTAGGCGCCCACCGAGACGCCCATGATCATGTAGCCGATCTGCGACATCGTCGAATAGGCGATCACGCGCTTGATGTCGGTCTGGGCGAGGGCGATCGTGGCCGCGATCAAGAGCGTGGCGGCGCCGATGATCGCGCCCGTG
>DATHJQ010000262.1:0-16175 GCA_035286505.1 Solirubrobacteraceae bacterium
AGGTCTACGGCTCGATCGACTCGGGCTCGTTCACCGAGGAGTCGCCGCTGCGCCCCTCGTCGCCCTACTCGGCGACGAAGACCGGCGCCGACCTGCTCGTGCAGAGCTATTTCCACACATACGAGCTGCCGACGGTGATCGCCCGCGGCTCCAACAACTACGGACCGAACCAGTATCCGGAGAAGCTGATCCCGCTGATGATCCTCAACGCTCTGCACGGCGACGCGCTGCCGGTGTACGGCGACGGCATGCAGGTGCGCAACTGGATCCACTCGACGGACTTCTCGCGGGCGATCGGCCATGTGCTCGAGCACGGCGTGCCCGGCGAGGTCTACAACGCCGGCGGCCCGGACGAGGAGGCGAACATCGACGTGGTCAAGCGCATCGTCGCGGCGACGGGCGCCAGCGAGTCACAGATCGACTACGTCGCCGACAGGCCCGGCCACGATCGCCGCTACTCGTTGTCGTCGGACAAGGTGCGTGCGCTGGGCTGGAGCCCGCAGGTGCGCTTCGACGAGGGACTGGAGCAGACGGTCGCCTGGTATCGCGACAACTCGTGGTGGTGGGAGCCGATTCGCTCGGGCGATTATCGCGCCTACTACGAGCGCCAGTACGGCCGGACGCTCGCTTAGCGGCGGGCACGCCAGACCGCTTTTCTCTTTTCGCGCAGACCATTGTCTGTGGAACTTGTTGTCCGTCATACACGACACTGCAGGCATGCCCACCTCACGTGAACAATTCGCCGAGAACCTACGCCGACAGCGCGACCGCGCCGGCCTCTCCCAGGAGGCGCTCGCGGATGCCTGCGACTTGCACCGCACTGAGATCAGCCTGCTGGAGCGCAGCAAGCGCTCACCGCGCCTGGAGACGATCGTGATCCTCGCGCGTGGACTCGGGCTGAAGTCTTCAGGCGACCTGCTCGACGGCGTCAAGTAGCCGCCCGCTCCCGGCGCCTTCGCCGGCGCGCTCAGCCAGCTCAGCTCAGCTTGGCTGGAGCTTGGCGATCTTCCACTTGCCGGCTTCCTTGGCGAGCGTGATCGTCGAGATGCGGTTCTTGCCCGAGTACTTGCTCTTGACCTTCGCCACGGCGCTCTTTGCCGGACCGGTCACCTGGATGGACTGGACGCTCACTTCGAATGAGGCGATCTCGGCGAGCTGGTCTTTGATCGCCTGCTGACAGCCGCCTTTGGCCGAGCTCAGGCTCTTGACGACCGAGCTGGCCAGGTCGTTCTGGCAGACCTTCTTCTCGTCGCCGGCGGTGACGTCGCTCTGCAGGTTCTTGATCGTCTGCGCGACTTCCTTGGCTTCGCCCTTGTAACCGGATGTCGAAACGGTGGTCGCGCAAGCGGACAGGCCGATGACCAACAGCACGGCGCAGGACTGCAGCGAGGCGCGCTTGACGGGGGCGGGCATACGGCCGCAGAGAGTACGCGACGCGCCCACGTGGGGGGTGCACGTCGCGCGGTGGCGCCTGCCGCGTGGCCGCCCGCGCGTCGCGCTGCGTCTACACGGCGTCGGCTCAGCTTTGGCGTCAGCTCAGGTCTGAGTAGGCTCAGCTCTGCTCGTCGTCGCGGCGGTAGCCCAGGCGGGCGGAGATGCGGTCGGCGGTCGAGACGAGGTGAGGGCCGAGCGCGTCGACGAGCTCGCCGATCGAGATCATCGTGCTGGGCACCGCGATGTCGACGGCCGCGACGACGTCGCGGGCCTCGTTTCGCACCGGCGCAGCGATCGAGTAGAGGTCCTTGGCCAGCTCTTCGTCGTCTACGGCGAAGTTGGCGTTGAGGACCTCGTCGAGCTCGTCGCGCAGGGCTTTCTTGGAGGTGATCGTGTTCGGCCCCGATTTGGCGAGCTTCAGCGACGCAAGCAGCTCGCGCTGGTCGGCCTCGGGGAGGTTGGCCAGCAGCAGCTTGCCCATAGCGGTGCAGTAGGCGGGCAGGCGCGAGCCGATGCGCACGTCCGGGCCGGCCTGTCCCTGGCTGCGGCGGAAGCTGCGCGCGTGGTCTACGTAGAGGATCTCCGGACCGTCGAGCACGGCCAGGCCGATCGAGTAGGAGGTGCGCTGGCGCAGCTCTTGCAGGTAGGGCTCGGCGTGCTCGCGCAGGCCGGTGGAGTTCAGCGCGGACATGCCGAGGTCGGTCACGCGCAGGCCGAGACGGTACTTGCGCGAGGCGCCCTGCTCGAGGTAGCCGAGAGCGAGCAGCGTGATGACGTAGCGGTGTGTCGTCGAGCGGCTCATGCCGAGCTCGTCGGCGATGTCGGCGATGCCGAGCACTGGGCGCTTGGGTGTGAAGCAGCTGAGAATCGCCAAGCCGCGCTCGAGCGACTGCGAGTAGCGCGGTTCGCGCAGGCTCGGGATCGACCACGCCGGCTCTAGCGCGGATGCGGTGGCTTTCGGAGCTTTGGAGCTGGTTCTGGGCATGTGGGCTCGTTCCCGTCGTTTGCTGGGGGCAGGGGCGGCTGGTCCCAGGCCTCGTCCCTCGTCCGAGAGCAGCCGCGCTATGAGAATCGCGGCCGAGGCCGCGAGGTAGACGATGATAAACAGTCTGGTTTCGCGCGGGAATGATAGAGCGGACGATGGTCGCTTATTTCGTACGGCCGTCCGCGGTCGTCGCTGCTAGGAGGCGACAGCGGGCGCGCGCGTCAATCGTCCGCGTCGGCCGCTTGGCCGAGGAAGTGCTTGCTGAGCATCGTCTGCTGTCCCTGGTAATTGGAGCCGACGTCCTCGCCATAGAGCACGTCGGGCTGCTCGGACATGCGCTCGAAGGCCAGCTTGCACACCGGCTGGCCGTGCTCGACCATGAACGAGACGTCGCGCGCGCGCACCTCCAATGCCGCCCGGCTACCCAAAGTTTCTCGCATTCTAGAATATCCGAATCCTGGGTCGAAGAAGCCGGCGTAGTGCGTGCGCAGCTCGCCGGCCGTCGGGTCGTAGGCGAGCATCTCGGCGGCGTAGGACGGCGGGATGCTGACGCCCTCGGCCGACAGCAGCAGGTAGAAGACCTCGGGCTCGAGCACGATGCGCTGCTTGGCCTCCGGGTGCACCGGCTCCCAGTAGTCCTGCCAGCGCAGCATGCCCACTCTCGTCAGGTCGATCGGCAGGCTGTTCTTCTTGGCGCGATAGCCGACCGTGCTCTGCGGCCCGCCCGAGGCGTCGAGGCTGAGAAACAGCCCGTCGCCGAGCGACAGCGACCCGGGCTCGAGTGCGTGTGAGTCGCGAAACAGCAGCGGCGCCTGGCCGTGCAGGTCCAGCAGCTCGCGATCGGACAGGCGGCCGTCGCCGTCGATCAGGCGCACCTGGTTGAGCGCCAGGCCGGTCTTCACGCGAATGGCGAACGTGCGCGGGACGACCTCCAGGTACAGCTTGCCGCTGTAGCCGGCGGCGATCTCGTCGAAGCGATGATTGCGGTCGGTGAGCACGCGCGTGAACACGTCCAATCGTCCGGTGGAGCTCTTCGGGTTGGCCTTCGCGCGGACCTGCCCGGGCAGGCGCAGCTCCTCGACCAGCGGTACGAGGTACGGGCGATCGCGCTCGAGCGTGGCGCCGTCGCGCAGGTCGATCTCTTCGAAGGCCAGATCCTGCGCCTTGTGCTCGACCGTCGAGTCGCTGTCGGGCAGGAAGCTGCAGCGCAGCGCCCAGGCGCGCTCGCCGAGCCGCAGGTCGACGCTCGCCGGCTGCACCGACTCCTCGGGGATTCTCCAGGCGCCGGCGACCAGCCACTCGTCGGCGATCGCCTCGCGCAGGCGCTGCGCGGGCAAGACGCCCGTGCTGGTGGCCGGTGCAGCCGGCGCGCCCGTCCCCGAGCCGACACCGGCGGCGGAGGTGGTCATCGAAGCGGCGCTCGCTCGTGCATCTGCGCCAAGTCTATGCGGCGAGCTTCGCGCGCCGGGTTGGCGCAAGTGGGAAACGGCGCTGGCGCGGGCCTATACCTGGAAGTAGCGTCACCACCGGAACGTCGTGGTCTGCGCCAGCCGGCCGCGGCAGCATTCATCTCGGTAAAGGGGCGCGCAGACTTGGGCATCGTAATCCCTCTCCGACGATGCTCGAGAAGAGATCGAGGTGTCATCCCCTCGATGCCGGGTCTCCGCGGGCGCCGCAGCTCTTCGCCCAGCCGCGGTGTCCGTGAAGGCCCGGGCTAACCCTGCTCCTGTCCCTTGGCGTAGACGAGAACGGTCGTGTCGAGCAGGACCACCCGTGTCGTCCGCGCAACACGTCCAGCTCGCCGCGAAGCTCCTGAGGATCGGGAACGGGCATGTCGGGCGCCTCATCGAGGCGTCGACACGCCGCGCGCCGCTGCGCGTCGGGGTTCGTCAGGCCGCGATCGATCGCCTCGCGCACGACGGCCGCCACCGATACCCCCCGCTCTCGCGCGGCAGCCGAGACCCGTCGATGGCGCTCATCGTCGATCAGGATCTGCAGGCGGTGCTCCAAGGGCATGCTCATATTGCAGCATGCTCAACTCAACTCCCGGGGAGACGACTGTGCTTGTTGCGTGCGGCCGTCCGCCGCTTGCGCTTCGCACTGGCGTGGCAGTGTGTCGAGCACCCGCGTAGCAAGCGAGCGCTTGCCGGAGAAGCGCAAACCGGAGTAGTCGCCCCGCGGGCCCAGTGCTGCGACCCACGCCGCCTCGTCGCCCTGCATGCGCGCCGTTGCTTTGCCCTCACTCTCGCCGGCCGTCAGGCGGCCGCCCGCGATCTGAAACCAATGACTCGCGGCCACGCCGTCGTCGTCCGAGCTGACGGCCGCCTCGACCACGCCGTCCGGCAGGCCGTCAACCCCCTCCAGCAGCGCGGGCAGCTGGCGCAGGATCGCGTCGGCACGCACGTGCTCGAGGCGCTCGGGCATCGGCCACTCGTTGCGCATGCCCCAGCGGGCGAGCGCCGAGGCGATGTGCAGCAGTTCGCAGCCGCGCTCGGTCAGTTCCACTTCCACCCGCGGCGGCATTTCGCGGAAGCGTTCGCGCGAGATCAGGCCGAGCGCGACCATGTGGCTGATGTGGTGATCGAGCACGCCGGAGCTGACTCCCGGAAGACGCGCGCGCAAGGTGTTCAGCCGAAGCCTGTCATGCGACAGAGCCAGCACGATCAACAGCGTCCAGCGATCGCCGACAGCGGTCAGCGCACGCGCCAGCGGAGTCCACTGGCGGTGGGCGCGCACGGAGCGTGGGATGCCCGATCCGTGCTCCATTACTAGGAGCGTAGTCCCAGTTGGTGGACCTCTCATCAACCAGACCAGCTGGTCTACAAAACCCTTAGAGCCGAGGATTCTCCGATTTTCGATCGAGTAATTCCATCAGTCGGATTTTACCGAAACTGTTTCTGACTTTTCCGTCCCGGGAACGGCGGGCGCACGATACGTGCGCCCGCAAGGTCTCACGCGAAGCGGCCGGCCCCTACTTGATCCCGTGCACCAACTCGCAAACCGAGTCCAGCCCCAGCGCGCGCGAGAGCGCGACGATGGTGTCCAGGCGCGGCGTGCGCTGCTGGCGCTCGAGCTTGCCGACGGCCGTCGGATGCAGATCGCACGCGTCGGCCAGCGCTTCCTGGGTCAGGCCGGCGCGCCTGCGATGCCGACGCAGGTTGTCGGCGAACTGCTTGCGCGTGGTGTGCATGCATACGACTGTCTCGCAGCGCAGACCAAATGTCGACAGCCAGTTGTCATCATCGCGCGCCGACGGGGCGCGCTAGCCTCAGAGCGTGTCTCTTTCGAGCTTCACGCCGAGGGTCCGCGAGTGGTTCGAGCGAGCCTTCGAGGCGCCGACGCCGGCGCAGACGAAGGCGTGGCCGGCGATCGCCGCGGGCGAGAACGTGCTGCTGTCGGCGCCGACGGGCTCGGGCAAGACGCTGGCGGCGTTCCTGTGGGCGCTCGACAGGCTGAGCGCAGAGAAGGCGGGCGCGAGCTCCGCCGCGACGAGCGACACCGGCGAGCGCGCGCCGGGCGTGCGCGTGGTGTACGTCAGCCCGCTGAAGGCGCTGGCGTATGACATCGAGCGAAACCTGCGCACGCCGCTGCGCGGGATCGGCGCGGACGAGGTGACGGTGGGCATTCGCACGGGGGACACACCCCAGCGCGAGCGCGCGGCGATGGCGCGCAAGCCGCCGGACATCCTGATCACGACGCCGGAGTCGCTGTATCTGATCCTCACGTCACAGGCGCGCGAGATGCTCAGCGGAGCGGAGGCGGTGATCGTCGACGAGATACACGCGGTCGCGGCGACTAAGCGCGGCTCGCACCTGGCGCTGACGCTGGAGCGCCTGGAGGCGCAGGCGGGCCGGCCGGTGCAGCGCATCGGCTTGAGCGCGACGCAGAACCCGCTGGAGGAGATCGGCCGCTATCTGGTCGGCCCGACGCGCGAGGTGACGATCGTCGACGCCGGGCATCGCAAGCAGCTGGACCTGCGCATCGAGGTGCCGGTCGAGTCGATGAGCGAACCCAACGGATCGACCGGGCCGTCGCCGACGGCCGATCCCCACGCCGATCCACTGGAGCCAGTCGTAGGCAGCGAGTCCACGAAAAACTCCATCTGGCCGGCGATCTACCCGGAGCTGCTGGCGCAGGTCCAGGCGCACAACTCGACGATCGTGTTCGTCAACAACCGTCGCTCGGCCGAGCGCGTGGCGCTGCGCTTGAACGAGCTGGCCGGCAAGCAGCGGGCAGAAACTGACGATGATGCCGCCTTCGGCGGGGCGAGCGTGCGCGTGGCGGCGCAGGGGCCGGGCGCTGACGGCCCGGCGCAGGCGCAGAGCATGGCGCGGGACCCCGTCGGCGCCGATCCAGCGCCCTCGGATGACACGGCGCAGCGCGTGCCCGACGGCCCGCCGACGCCGCTGGAAATCGCTCGCGCGCACCACGGCTCGCTGGCGCGCGAGGAGCGCACGAAGGTCGAGGAGCTGCTGAAGGCCGGGCAGCTTCCGTGCCTGGTGGCGACGAGCTCGCTGGAGCTGGGCATCGACATGGGCGCGGTGGACCTGGTGCTGCAGATCGAGTCGCCCAAGTCGGTCGCGCGCGGCCTGCAGCGCATCGGCCGCGCCGGGCACGGCGTCGACGAGGTCAGCCGCGGGCGCATCTTCCCGAAGTTCCGTGGCGACCTGCTGGAGTGCGCGGTGGTCGCGCGGCGCATGCACGAAGGGCTGATCGAGCCGACGGTCGTGCCGCGCAACGCACTGGACGTGCTCGCTCAGCAGATCGTCGCGATCGCCGTCGCAGCCGAGCCGGCGAAAGCCGACAAGGACGGCGACTCTTCCGCCGGAGGCGTCTCGGTAGCCGACCTGCACGCGCTGGTGACGCGCTGTCACTCCTACTGCGAACTGTCGATGGAGCTCTTGGAGAACGTGCTGGACATGCTCGACGGGCGCTACCCGTCCAAGGACTTCGGCGAGCTGCGCGCGCGCATCGTGTGGGATCGCGTCGCTCAGACGATCCGCGCGCGCAAGGGCTCGCGCCAGCTGGCCGTCGCCAACGCGGGCACGATTCCCGACCGCGGGCTGTATGCGGTGACGCTGCCGGACGGCCGGCGCGTGGGCGAGCTGGACGAGGAGATGGTCTATGAGGCGCGCCCCGGCCAGGCGTTTCTGCTGGGCGCGTCCACCTGGCGCATCGAGGAAATCGGCCGCGACCGCGTGATCGTCACGCCCGCGCCGGGCGCTCCCGGAGCGGTGCCGTTCTGGAAGGGCGACTCGGTCGGTCGCCCGAAGGAGCTCGGCGAGGCGATCGGCGCCTTCTCGCGCTGGGCCGTGGAGCAGCAGCCCGCGACGCTGCAGCGCGACTACGACCTGGACGGGCGCGCCGCGCGCAACCTGCTGGCCTACCTGCGCGAGCAGCAGGAGGCGACGCGGGTGCTGCCGAGCGAGCGCACGATCGTGCTCGAGCGCTTTCGCGACGAGATCGGCGACTGGCGCCTGTGCGTGCTGTCGCCGTTCGGCGGGCGCGTGCACTCGGCGTGGGGCCTGGCGATCTCCGCGCGCATCCGCGAGCGCATGGGCCTGGAGGCCGACGCGATCACCTCCGACGACGGGATCGTGTTGCACCTGCCCGACCTCGACGCCGACGAGGCCGAGGCGCTGCCGTCGGCGGCGGAGCTGATCATGCTCGAGCCCGACGAGGTCGAGGCTCAGATCACGGCGGAGCTGGGCGGCTCGGCGCTGTTCGGCGCGCGCTTTCGCGAGAACGCCTCGCGCGCGCTGTTGATCCCGCGCGCGTATCCGGGCAAACGCACGCCGCTGTGGCAGCAGCGCCTGAAGGCGCAGAACCTGCTGGAGGTTGCGCGCCGCTACGCCGACTTCCCGATCGTGCTTGAGACCTACCGCGAGTGCCTGCGCGACGTGCTCGACGTGCCGGGGCTGCAGGAGCTGCTGCGTTCTCTGCACTCGCGCGAGGTGTCGCTGGTGGAGGTCGAGACGCCGACCGCCTCGCCGTTTGCCTCCTCGCTGCTGTTCGACTACGTGGCGACGTACATGTACGAGGGCGACACGCCGAACGCCGAGCGCCGAGCGGCGGCGCTGTCGCTGGACCGCGACCTGCTGCGCGAGCTGCTCGGCCAGGAGGAGCTGCGCGAGCTGCTGGACCCAGACGCTCTGGCGCGCGTCGAGGACGACCTGCAGCACCGCTCGGAGATCACGCAGGCGACCGGCCGCGACGGCCTGCACGACGTGCTGCGCCACGTCGGCGACCTCAACGCCGAGGAGATCGCCGTGCGGGTGTTCGCCGGCGTCGATCCCGCGCCGTTGCTGGGCGAGCTGGAGCGCGAACGGCGCGCGATTCGCCTGCGCGTGGGCGGTGAGCAGCGCTGGGTCGCGGCCGACGAGGCCGGGCTCTACCGCGACGCGCTGGCGGCCGCGCCGCCCGGCGGCTTGCCCGAAGCGTTCCTCGCCGACGTGGCCGACGCGCTGCGCGTGCTGGTGGCGCGCTATGCACGCACGCACGGCCCGTTCACGGGCGACGAGTTGCGCGAGCGCTACGGCGTGGACGCGAGCGCGGTGCTGCGCGAGCTCGAGCGCGACGGCGATGTCGTGCGCGGTGAGCTTCGCCCCGGCGGCAGCGGTCGCGAGTGGTGTGACGTGGAGGTGCTGCGCCGCCTGCGCCGCGCATCGCTGGCGGCGCTGCGCAAGGAGATCGAGCCCGCCGACCAGCGCGCGCTGGCCGCGTTCCTGCCCGCCTGGCAGGGAGTCGATCGCCACCCGTCGGCCGGCGCCGGCATCGACCGCCTGCGCGAGGTGCTCGTGCCGCTGCAGGGCCTGGCGCTGCCGGCGGAGATCTGGGAGCGCGATGTGCTGCCACGGCGCACCGGCGCCTACTCGCCGTCGTGGCTGGACATGCTGTGCGCGAGCGGCGAGCTGGTTTGGGTCGGCGCCGGGCCGAGCGGGCGCTCGGGTCGCGTGGCGCTGTACTTCCGGGAGGACGCGCCGCTGATCGGGCCACCCCCTGCCTCGGAGCGCCGCGCGGCCGGCGGCGCGAGCTCAGCATCGACCGACGGACCCGAGCACGCGCTCGTGCGCGCGCGCCTGGCGAGCCCGTGCTTCTTCAGCGATCTGATCGCCGAGCTGGACCTGCCGGCGGAGGCGCTGCGCGAGGCGCTGTGGGACCTGGTGTGGGCGGGCGAGGCCACCAACGACGCGTGGGCGCCGCTGCGCGCGCCGCGCCTGGCGCTGGCGCGTTCGCGCCCGAAACGTCGAACATCCGTCCGACGCTTCGGTTCTCGCCGCACCGGCGCGCAGTCTCAAGTGCAGGGCCGCTGGGGCCTGACCGAGCCGATCTTCCGCACGGGCGCGGACGCCGGCGACGGCTCCTCGGCTACACCCGTCGCCTCGGGCCCGGAGCGCCGTCGCGCGCTGGCCGAGCTGCTGCTGGAGCGCTACGGCATCGTGACGCGCGAGCAGGTGCTCGCGGAGGGCGTCAAGGGCGGCTTCGCGATGCTCTACGACACGTTCGCCAACCTCGAGACGCTCGGCGTGTGTCGCCGCGGCTACTTCGTCGAGGGCATGGGCGGCGCGCAGTTCGCGCTGCCGGGCGCCGTCGAGCGGCTGCGCGCCGCGCGCTCTCCGCTCGCGGCCGACAGCGGACCGACGCCCGGCGCGAGCACGGGGCGCGGCGCCGCCGGCGCCGGCGGCGCCGTCGCGAGCGCGAGCGCCGGCTCGGAGGAGCGCCGCACGCTGGTGCTGGCCGCCGCCGACCCCGCGCAGCCTTACGGCGCGGCGCTTGCCTGGCCGAGGCGAGAGGGGCGCGAGCGTCGACCGGCGCGCGTCGCGGGCGCCTACGTCGTTTGCGTCGCCGACGCGCCGGTGCTGTACGTGGAGCGCGGCGGCCGCGGCCTGCTGACGCTGGCCGAGCCGCTCGACGGCGATGGTGAATCGGTCGCCAGGGGGCTGCGCGCGCTGGCCGACGCGGTGCGCGCCGGGCGCGTGCCGAAGCTCGCGCTCGAGTGCATCGACGGCGAGCCGGCGATCGCCTCGGAGCTCGCTCAGACGCTGCTCGAGCTGGGCTTCAGCCCCGGCCCGCGCAAGCTCACGCTGAGCGCCTGAGCGATCCCCGCGCGCGTGGCCGCAGACGGCCGTCGCAGGCCCCACGGCGGACGCTGAAACGGACCGCCGTTCGCTATGTCGGTTGCGAGAGACATTTCTGGATAGGCGAAATGGATTCCGGTATAAAGAATCACAAGGTAGCTGAAAGTAGACTTGCGTTTCCAGGGAGGATCGTCTAGTGTCTCGAATCGTGGGGATGAGTGGAACTCACAGGGGGCCAACACCGATCTACCGCCGGCTCCCTCACGGTCCCAACGGGATGTCGCGTGACGACGTAGCGCGCAACCAGCGCGCACGTATGTACGGCGGAATGATCGAGGCTGTGGCGCAGCGCGGCTACTCGCGCACCACGGTCGCGCACGTGATCGGCCTCGCCGGAGTCTCGCGCCGGGCTTTCTATGAGCAGTTCGCCAACAAGGAAGCCTGCTTCTTGGCGACGTACGACATCGTCGTCGCGCGGGCGCGCAAGGTGATGCTCGACGCATGGGCGCGCGAGCACGGCTGGGCAAACCGCGTGCACGGCGCCTGTCGCGGCCTGCTCGACCACGTCGCCGGGTCGCCCAACGGGCCGCGGCTAGTGCTCGTCGACTCGCTCGGCGTGGGCCCGAACATTCGCCCGCGCATGGCGCTGGCGGCGACGACGTTCGAGCGCGTCGTGGCGACGGCCTTCCATGCGGACCCCAACGGCGAAGAGCTCTCGCCGATGACCGTCAAGGCGCTCGTCGCGGGCATCCGCCACGTGGCCTTCACGCGCATGTACGAGGGCCGCGAGAAGGAGCTGCACACGCTGGCCGACGAGGTGCTCGACTGGATCGAGTCCTACCGCTCGCCGGTGGCCAAGCGCCTGAACGTCTCCGGCCTGGTCGCGCCCAAGCCCGTCGAGCCCGAGCCGGCGGCGTTCCTGGCCAGCGACGACAAGCGGGCGCGCGCGATGAGCGCGCTCGTGCACCTGACGCTCGACGAGCGCTACGCCGAGCTCAGCGACCCGCAGATCGCGCAGTTCGCGGGCATCTCCACGGAGGGCTTTCACAAGCAGTTCGCCAACAAGGAGGCGTGCTTCTTGGCGGTCATCGACGAATTCGTCGCCGACGCGATGGCCTCGGTCAAACACGCGATCGACCAGGCCTCGTCGTGGCCGGAGGCGGTGCACATCGCCGTGCGCACGCTGGTCGACTACTTCGCCAGCCACGAGGCGCTCGCGCGATTGGCGTTCATCGACATCTTCGACGTCGGCCCGGGCATGATCGGGCGCATGACGCGCTCGGTCGAAGACTTCACCAAGCTGCTGGACGACCTCGGCCCGGAGGCGCGCCGCGGTCCGCTGGTCGCGCGCGAAGCGGTGACCGGCGCGATGTGGGGGATCGTCTCCAGCTACACCGCGCACGACCGCGTGCGCCAGCTGCCGCGCCTGGTCGACCAGCTGACGTTCATCGTGCTCGCTCCGTACATCGGCCCCAAGCCGGCGATGGAGACGATCGAGGCCGCGCGCAAGCCGCTGCCGCGCGACTACTGACCAACGCCATCTGCGATCGTGGGGGCTCGATGGCCGAGCCCCCGCTGACGCCCCCGCGCCGCGCCGCGCCGCGCCGCGTCGGCCACAAGGGCGCGGCGCACATCGAGCCGGGCAACACGCCGGCGAGCTTTCAGGCGGCGCTGCGCCACGGCGTGGAGATGATCGAGCTGGACGTGCTCTCAGAGCACGCCGACGGCAGCGGACGCCTGCTCGTGGCGCACGACTACCAGGACATGCGCCGGCGCACGCCGCTGAGCTTCGAGCAGGCGCTCGCGCAGCTCGCCGGCGAGCCCTTCGCGGACCTGGAGTTCGACGTCGACGTGAAGATCCCGGGCTATGAGCTGCGCGTGCTCGACGCGCTGCGCGAGCACGGCCTGGTCGAGCGCTCGCTGGTCAGCACGATGTACCCGCAGACGCTGGCGCGGCTGCGCGCGGCCGAGCCGTCGCTGCGCCTGGGCTGGTCGGTGCCGCGCGTGCGCCGCGACTACACGACGGACATGCTCACGGCGATCCCCGCGCTGGCGATTCTCACGGGCTATCGCGCGGCGCTGCCGCAGCGCGCCCGCGCGGGCCTGCGCGCGGGGCGCTTCGACGCGGTGATGGCGCACTGGCGCGTGGTCACACGCGCGCTCGTGCGCGCGGTGCGCGAGGGCGGCGGCGAGCTTTACGTCTGGACGGTCGACGACGCGGCGCGCATCGCCAAGCTGACGGCGCTGGGCGTCGACGGCATCATCACCAACGACCCGCGCCTTTTCTAGCTCAGCCGATCAGGCAGCTGGCGGCCGAGAAGCCGGCGGGATCGGAGCCGGCGAGGCTGTTGCGCCCGGCGCTGGTGGGGCGCGAGATCTGCGCAAGCACGGTCCTGCCGCGCCGCCACTGGAAGCTGACGACGCCACGCAGCGTGAACGCCGGCTGGCCGGCGACGAGGCTGAGCTGGAAGCTGCGCCCCGCCTGGCGCGGATCGGCGCCGCTGCCGACGCTGGCGAAGGTGGCGGGCGCGCCGTCGGTCAGGTCCGTCCAGACCTTCGTAGACGTGTTCAGGTACTGCAGGCGAAAGCGCATGTACATCGTGTCGTGCGCATGATGGTCGCCGGGCATCGAGCCGCGGACGCCGACGGTGTCGGGCTGGTCGGTCGGGTTGCAGACGTCGATCGTCGACCACAGCAGACGCGAGCGAAACAGCGCGGTCGTGTCCAAGGCGGCCTTGGCGTGTGCGCGGATGGGCGCGGCGAGCGCGCCCGACGGGGACAGGCCGGCGATCGCGGACGCGCTTGCCAGGCACAGCGCCAGCAGCGCCGCCGTGCGGGCGCGTCCTCGCAGCTGCTGCGCACCGGAGGCCTGCGCGACCGATGCGCCAGGGGTCATCGCCATGCGGGGTGAGTCCATATGCCCTGAAGATACCTTCGGAGAAGCCGCAGTTGCGGCGTGTGATATGCCTGCCGGATGGCCGGGATGAGTTCAGACGAGGTCGTGGCGCTCCTCGGCGGCGTGCCCGTCTTCTCGACGTTGGTGCGCGAGGATCTGCAGCGGATCGCGCTGTTCGCGGTGCCGCGTGAGTTCGACGCAGGCGAGGTGGTGTTTCGCGAGGGCGACGCCAGCGACACGTGCTACGTAGTGCGCGACGGCCGGGCGCGGGCGCTGCGCACACATACCGACGGGCGCACGCTGACGCTGGCGACGTTCGGACCGGGCGACATCTTCGGCGAGCTGGCGCTGTTCGAGGACGAGCGCCGCTCGGCGACTATCGAAGCGACCGAGCGTACGAGCGCGGTGGCGGTGCTCGGGCCGGACATGCGCCGGCTGATGTCAGAACACGCAGAGATCTCCTCACGGCTGGTGATCGCGCTGGGCAGGCGCCTGCGCGAGACCAACGAACGGCTCTCGCGCCAGTCTTTCCAGACGGTGCAGAGCCGCGTCGCGGTCGTGCTCAGCCAGCTGGTCGAGCAGCAGTCCGCCGATCACGACGGCGCGGCAGGCGCGCCGGGCGGCGACGTGCTGGTGACGGCGACGCAGGCCGACCTGGCGCAGCTGGCGGGTTCATCGCGCGAGTCGGCCAGTCGCTTTCTGGCGGTGCTCGAGCGCGCGGGCGTGATCTCGCAGGGGCGGGGGCGGCTGGTCGTGCACGACGCCGAGGCGCTCAAGCAATATGTCTTCTAAGCGCCCCCGCGGGCGTCGTCGCCGCGGCGGCGAGCGCCAGCCGCGCGAGCTGTCGGCCGGGGGCGTGGTCGTGCGCGACGGGCAGATCGTGGTGATCGTGCCGACGCGCCGGGCCTCGGACGGCTCGCGCGTGGTCGCCCTGCCCAAGGGCCACATCGACCCGGGCGAGGATGCGCTTGCAGCGGCCACGCGCGAGGTGCGCGAGGAGACGGGCGTCGTCGGCGAGCCCGTGCGCGAGCTGGGCGAGGCGCGCTACTGGTACAGGCGCGACGGGCAGACGATCCCCAAGTCGGTGTCCTTCTTTCTCTTCTCCTACGTCGAAGGCGACACGGCCGACCACGACGACGAGGTCGAGGAGGCGCGCTGGATCGCGCTGGAGGACGCGCAGGGCGAGCTCAGCCACGCCGCCGAGCGCGAAATGGTGGCGCGTGCGGCGGAGTTCTTGGAGCAACAGCGCAAAGAGCGGTAGCCTGCCGTCCGTGCAGGTGCTCAACTTCTACTCGACGATCTTCGCCGACGAGCTCAAGCGCGGGCGCAAGACGGCGACGATCCGCCTCGGCGACAAGTCGGGCAAGTACCGCAAGAACCAGCTGGTGCTGGTGACGATCGGCTACCAGCACTCGCCGCGCGAGCGGATCTTCGAGGCGGTCATCGACACGGTCGAGGTGATGAAGCTGGCCGACCTGTCGCCGCGCGACATCAAGCACGACAACCCCGAGTTCCGCCGCCACGAGGAGCTGATCAGCTTCCTCGAACAGATCTACGGCCGCAGCGTCTCGCCGGAAGACGTCGTGACAGTCGTGCGCTTCTCGCAGATCCGCGACAACCCGACGGGCATGACCGAGGCGATGAAGGGCTTCGGCGGCGCGCAGAACTAGCGCCGGACGAATTGGCGGTTTTCGTCCCAACTGCCAATTTTCCTTGATAGAGCCCCGGATCGTCTATATATTTAGACGACCGTTGGCACTCTCCGCGGAGAGTGCCAGAGGCGTTTCGCCCCCCGGCAGAAGGGCTGAGGACACGCGAGACGCCCGAAGCACTCTCTAGATGGAGGTATTACCGATGAAGCTGAAGCCCCTGGGCGATCGTTTGATCGTGCGGGCGATCGAGGAGGAGCTGACCACGGCAAGTGGCCTGGTTCTCCCCGACACTGCCAAGGAGAAGCCGCAGAAGGGCGAGGTCGTGGCCGCCGGCGACGGCCGGCTCGACGACGACGGCAAGCGCATCCCGCTGGACGTGAAGAAGGGCGACGAGGTCCTCTACAGCAAGTACGGCGGGACCGAGATCAAGATCGACGGGGAGGACCTGCTCGTGTTGCGCGAGTCAGACGTCCTGGCCCTCGTCGAGGCATAAGGAGAACTGAGAAGAAATGGCTCAAAAGGAGATCAAGTACAGCTCAGAGGCGCGTTCGGCGCTGGAGGCCGGCGTGGACGCGGTCGCCAACGCGGTCAAGGTCACGCTCGGCCCCAAGGGTCGCTACGTCGTTCTCGACAAGAAGTTCGGCGCTCCCACGATCACCAACGACGGTGTCACGATCGCGCGTGAGATCGAGGTCGAGGACGTGTTCGAGAACCAGGGCGCACAGCTCGTGCGCGAGGTCGCCACGGCGACCAACGACGTGGCCGGCGACGGCACGACGACGGCGACGGTGCTCGCCCAGGCGATCGTCCGCCAGGGCCTGAAGAACGTCGCCGCGGGCGCCAACCCGCTGGCGCTCAAGCGCGGCATCGAGAAAGCCGTCGACGAGGTCGTCAAGAACATCGCATCGCAGTCAAAGGAGGTCTCCGGCAAGGACCAGATCGCCCGCGTGGCGACGATCTCGGCCGGCGACGAGGAGATCGGCGACGTGATCGCCGACGCGATCGAGAAGGTCGGCAAGGACGGCGTGGTCAACGTCGAGGAGGGCCAGACGTTCGGCATGGACCTCGAGTTCACCGAGGGCATGCAGTTCGACAAGGGCTACATCTCGCCCTACATGGTCACCGACCAG
>DATHJQ010000263.1:0-2035 GCA_035286505.1 Solirubrobacteraceae bacterium
AGCTGGCCGCCTGAGCGCCGTTCTTCGCCCCGGTGGGCCGCGCGTCGCGCGCCGGCGCACGTCCAGCGCGAGAACGGCGACTTCAAGTGGGACAGGCCCGGAGTCGATGTCTAAGCAGTGCGGATCTCGCTTGCTCTGATCATGCCCACGCGGCTGTTGGACTCGAGGTCTCGACCGCTCGTCGTTGCGTTCGCGGCCATGGCCCTGGCGATCGCGTTCGAGGTGTCGCACGTGCTCATCGGATTCGGCGGGCCATCGCTGGATGACCTCACCAACGAAGGGCTCTACACGGCGATCGAGCTCCTGGCGGTGGGCCTGTGCTTCGCGCGCGCGCTGAGACTGCGCGAGGATCGAGCCACGTGGCTCGTGATAGGCGCGGGGCTGCTCGCCTGGAGCGGCGGTGACCTGGTGTGGACGGTCTGGCTGGACCACGTCGCCGATCCGCCATATCCATCGATCGCCGATGCGCTTTACCTGGCGCTGTACCCGGCGATATACGTCGGGCTGACGCTGCGGATGCGCTCGCGCTTTCGCCACACCGGCACGGCCATGTGGCTCGACGGCATCGTGGTGGGGCTGACGATGGCCGCGCTCGGCGCGGGTCTGGTGCTTCCGGCGGCGCTGGACGCGGCCAGCGGCAGCACGGCCGCCGTTGCGGTCAACCTCGCCTATCCACTCGGAGACCTGCTGTTGCTCGTGTTCATCGCGATGGGCTTTGCCCTGTCGGGCTGGCGCCCTGGCCGGCAGTGGTCGGTGCTCGCTGCAGGGATTGCCGTCAACGCGACGGCGGACATGATCTACGTCTACCAGGTGGCCAGGGGCACATATGTCGAAGGCAGCATCCTGGACACGCTCTGGCCGGCGTCGATGGCCCTGATGGCGTTGGCCGCATGGCAGCCGAGCTCACGGTCTCTCTCGCGCAGCGTCGTCGGGCGACACACGATCGTGCTGCCGGCGATCTTCGCTCTGGGCGCGCTCGCTCTACTCGTCATCGCCTCCGTTCATCCGCTCACACGCTTGTCGGTCGGGCTCGCGACCCTGTCGCTGCTGGCGGCGGGCACGCGGGCGACAATGACCTATCGCGAGAACGTGCGCCTGCTCAGGCGCGAAAGCCGTGACGCCACTACCGACGCGTTGACCGAGCTGGGTAACCGCCGCCAGCTCATGGACGACCTCGAGGACGCCCTACAGGACGCCAATCGAGGCGCGACCTCGACGCTCGCGTTCTTCGACCTGGACGGGTTCAAGCGCTACAACGACAGCTTCGGTCACGGCGCCGGCGACGCTCTGCTCGTTCGTCTCGGCAGGGCGCTCGCGACGGCCGTGGATGGCTTCGGCCGCGCTTACCGACTCGGCGGCGATGAGTTCTGCGTGCTGCTGAACGGTCTTTACCCGCGCGAGCACGAGGTTGTGGCGAGCGCGCAGGAGGCGCTCGCCGAGCGGGGGAGGGGCTTCACAGTCACCGCCTCCTGCGGAGTGGTGCTCCTGCCCTGGCAGGCCGACAGCGTCAGCGCAGCGCTGAACCTGGCGGATGAGCGCATGTACGCCGACAAGTCGGGCGCGGATCACGCTACGCGCGCCCGTGCGCAGAGCGTGCTGGCGCAGCAGAGCGTGCTGATGCAGCTGCTGACCGAGCGCGAGCCGAGCCTGCACGATCACGTCTGCGACGTGGGCGTGCTCGCGAGCGCCATCGGCCGCCGCTTCGACTTGAACTCAGAACAGCTCGACGAGCTGCGCCGCGCCGCCGAGCTGCACGACCTTGGCAAGCTCGCGATCCCCGACCAGATCCTCAACAAGCCCGGGCCGCTGACCGACAGCGAGTGGCGCCTGATGCGCCAGCACACGATCATCGGCGAGCGAATACTCAACGCCGCGCCGGCGTTGCGGCCGGTGGCGCGCCTGGTTCGCTCAAGCCACGAGCGCTGGGACGGCGGCGGCTACCCCGACGGCCTGGCCGGCGAGGCCATCCCGCTCGGGGCTCGCATCGTCTTCGCCTGCGACGCCTGGGACGCGATGACCTGCGACCGGGGCTACC
>DATHJQ010000264.1:0-4199 GCA_035286505.1 Solirubrobacteraceae bacterium
GGCCAGGCGAAAGGAGGCAGACGACGAACTGCAGGCCTGGTGGGATCAGCAGACCTGACGCATCTGGTTGCTGCGGCGTCCCGACGCTGAGCCCCGAGGAAGGCCGAGTGCCGTTCCTGGGAGGGTTCTGTCCATCCGATCTCTCGGCTAGCGTCCAACGAGAAAGTCGTCGCGACGCAGCAGCCTGAGTCTTGCAGCAGGCGATGGATGCTCGTGAATGTCGCTCCTAGTTCTCATCCCTCTCGCTTGGGGGGCCGTCACGGCCTTCGTCGTGGCGGCCTGCCGAGTGGCGTCATGGGCGGACGCCCCCAGGGGCGAATGGGAGACCGACGCTCGGCCGACGCCTGAGGGCTGACGCGCGCGCCCTGGGGCCGCGGCTACGGTTGAGGTGTGCAGCTTTGCTGCGAGCGAGCGAGAATGCGTGCCATGAAGCAATCGAACGAGCGAGCCGCGTGAGTACGGGAGGGCTTGCGCTGGCGGGAGGCGCGGGGCTGTCCGCGCCGGAGCTGCGGGTGCTCGGCTGCCTGCTGGAGAAGCAGCGCACGACGCCCGACGCCTATCCGCTGTCGCTGAACGCGCTGCGCCTGGCCTGCAACCAGTCGACCAACCGCGATCCTGTCGTGAGCTACGACGACGCGACGCTGCGCGACGCGCTGCATCGGCTGGAGCGTCGCGGCCTGGTGCGCCTGGCCAGCGGCGCTGGCAGCCGCGCCGCCAAGTACCGCCACCTGCTCGCCGAAGCGCTGCCGATGGACGCCGCAGAGCAGGCGGTGATGTGCGCGCTGATGCTGCGGGGCGCGCAGACGCCCGGCGAGCTCAAGCAGCGCGGCGAGCGCATGCACCGCTTCGCCGACCTCGGCGAGGTGCACGGCACGCTGGAGCGCTTGATCGAGCGCGAGCTCGCAGTTCGCTTGGCGCGCCGGCCGGGGCACAAGGAGGAGCGCTACGCGCAGCTGCTGGCGCAGGACGCAGACGCCCAGGACGCCGGGCGCGAGTCCCCTGACGCGACGCCCGCGCTCGCGCTCGACGCTGGCGCGAACGGCGCGTTCGCAGCAGAGTCACGGTCGCGGGAGGCGTCGCCTGGCGATGAGGACGCCGCGGTGCGCGCGCTGCGGGAGCTCTCCGAGCGGGTCGCGCGACTGGAACGCGAGCTGGCCGAGCTGCGCGCCGCTGTGGACCCGGCGGAAGGGGTGCGCACGCCATGAGCCACGGCGCGCTCGTGCTCGCGTCCACGTCCGACACGGCGACCGGTGTCGGCATCCCGCTGGCGCTCGCCGCCGGCCTGGTCTCGTTCTTGTCGCCGTGCGTACTGCCGATCGTGCCCGGGTATCTGTCGACGGTCATCGGTGTGACGCCGAACGACCTGAAGGACGGCGTGGGGGTGAGGCGGGTGCTCGTTCCCAGCCTGCTGTTCATCGCGAGCTTCTCGCTGATCTTCATCCTGCTCGGCATGTCGGCGACGGTAATCGGCTCGACGCTCAACGACCACAAACAGATGCTCGAGCGGATCGGCGGCGGGGTGATCATCGCGCTCGGCCTGATCTTCCTCGCCACGCCCTTCGTGCGCATGCTCAATCGCGAGTGGCACTCCGAGGCGCTGCTGCGCCTGGCAGGCCGCGGAGGGCCGCTCGTCGCCGGCGCCGCCTTCGCGATCGCCTGGACGCCGTGCACGAGCATCACGCTCGGCGCGATCCTCACGCAGGCGGCGATCTCCAACTCCGCCGCGCACGGAGCGCTGCTGCTCGCCTTCTACTCGGCCGGGCTGGCGATCCCGTTTCTGCTGATCGCACTCGCGTTCGAGCGGATGGCCGGTGCGCTGGCGGTCGTCAAGCGCCATTTCCCAACGATCATCGCCATCGGAGGGGTCGTCATGATCTTGCTCGGCGTGCTGATCATCACGGGCGAGTTCACCGTGCTCAACGCCAAGGCCAACAGCTTGCTCCAAGGGACGGGGCTGGACGTGTCGGGAGTCTGAAAGCGGACGCGGTCAACCTCGCCGCGCTCTAACTGGCCGGGTCAGACGCCCTGCTCGACGGCGCCGGCCTTGGCGAGCAGCCCTCGCTCCCGGTAGCGCCGTTCCCAAGCCTCCTGGTTGCGCTTGGCGTCCAGCACGAACGGCGAGTATCCGATCGCCTTGACGATCAGCCGGTTGATCGTCGACTCGGGCTCGGGCAGCGGCCGCAGCACGTCGACGAACAGCACGACGCGCGTCTCGTCGGTGTCGTTCCAGACCTCGTGGTTGAACGTGTCGTCGAAGACCATGCTCTGGCCCTCCTGCCAGTGGCGGAAGTCTTCGCCGACGCGGATGCGGCAGGCCTCGGCGTCCTCGGGGACGATCAGGCCAAGGTGGTAGCGCAGCACGCCCTTGTAGGGGCCGCGATGGTCGAGGATGTGCTTGCGCGGTGAGAGGATCGAGAACATCGCCGTGGTCATGCCGGGGATCTCGCGCATCAGCGCCGCGGTGCGCGGGCAAGTCTCGACGCCGAGCTTGGCCTCGAAGCCGTAGCCATAGAGGAAATAGGTCTTCCAGCGGTCGTCGTCGGTGATCTCGATCTGGTCCTTTGAGATGTCCTGGAAGTTCGGCAGCGCATCGCGATCCTCGAGCACTCGCTGGAGCTCCTCGCGGATGACCTCCCAGTTCTCCTCGATGTGCGCCACCCATGGAAAGCGCTCGAGCTCGAAGAACGTCGCGTCGCCGACGAGCGAGCGGCGACCGATGAAGCGCTCGATCGGCACGAGCACGCGTTCGCCGACGGCGATCGTCGTCTCGACCGTTCGCTCCCACAGCGACTTGGACAAGTTCCCGCCTCCCCCGCTGGCTGACAGATGCCGGGCCGCCGCCCGCGGCCGTGGCCCACACTAGCGACTTCGCGCCCTACCGCGCCCAGCGCCTCGCAGATCCTCTAGAACGCCAGAGGGCCCCGCTTCTCAGCAGGGCCCTCTCGGCACATCTGGTCTTGGCTCGGTCGCCTACGCGGCCTCGCGCAGCGCGGCCAGCTCGGGGCTCTCGGCGAGCTTCTTCAGCGCTCGCTGCTCCAGCTGCGAGGCCCGCTCGGCGGAGAAGCCGAGGCGTTTGCCGATCGCCGTGAGCGTTTGGGGCTCCTCGCGGCCGGTGCCGAAGCGCAGTGTCAGCACGGTGCGCTCGGTCTCGGGCAGCTCGGAGATCGCGCGATGGACGATGCGCTCGCGCTCGTTGTCCCATGCCGTCTCCTCCGGCGCCTCGGCGTCCGAAGGCAGCAGGTCGCCGAGTGCCGTATCGCCATCTTCGCCGATCTGCTGGTCGAGGCTGACGAGCGCGGCGCGCTGGTGGCGCACCTCCTCGACCTGCTCGATCGGCAGGCCGGTCTCCTGCGACAGCTCCTCGATCGTCGGCTCGCGGCCCAGCCGCACCGACAGCTCGCGCTCGACCCGGCCGACCTTGCGCGAACGCTGTGCGACGTGCACGGGCAGGCGGATCGTGCGACCGGAGTTCTCCAAGCCGCGCTGGATGGCCTGGCGGATCCACAGGGTGGCGTAGGTGGAGAAGCGAAAGCCCTTGCGCCAATCGAACTTCTCGGAGGCGCGGATCAGGCCGAGCATGCCCTCCTGGACGAGATCGCCGAGGGGCAGGCCCTGGTTCTGGTAGCGCCGCGCGTTGGAGGCGACGAGGCGCAGGTTGGAGTTGACCAGCAGTTCCTTGGCGTGCAGGTCGCCGCGCTCGATCTTCTGAGCCAGGTCGATCTCCTGGTCGGGAGTCAGCAGGGGGTAGCGGCGCGAGTGTGCCAGCAGCTGGTCGACTGCCTCGGGGATGAACGTGTCGGGCGCGCTGAGGTCGACGCGCTCGATTGGGCTGTCGAGCCGGTCGGGCGCAGCCGTGGCGGCGCCGTCGGCGACGGCCTCAGGCTCGCGCTCCGCGCCTGTGCCAGGGGCGCCGGGGTCGAGCCTAGGTGCTGTGGTTACTGGGGAATCTGACATGTGGCCCTTCTAATCCGATGCTTGGAGTCGGAATTATACGTCGTGATAGTTGCGTTGTCAATTATATTCTTCGAGTCGTCCCTTGTGCCCTGCTTCGACGCCTCCCAAGCCCTAACCTGCCCGTACCGCGGCGAATCTATGCGACGTCACGACACAAACCCCGCACGGGGCCGAAAGGCACGCCCGCCCCGAAAATCGTCGCGCAGAGCTCTGAAGCGCTTATCGACCGGGGTTCCGGCGCGGCT
>DATHJQ010000265.1:0-3656 GCA_035286505.1 Solirubrobacteraceae bacterium
GACCCGGCCTCGTGTGCAGCCGTCGGCATCATCGCCGCGACCTGCTCCGGCGTCAGCGTGTCGTCGTAACCGGCGACACGCGTGCGCTGCCCGGGCAGATGTTGCAGGAACAGCTCCAGCTGATCGCCAAGCGGGCGGTGCAGGCGGATCTCACCAAAGGCGCGGCGACACATCTCCACACGTTCCTCCAGCTCCTCCTCACGCTCGGCCGCGACCGCGACCGCAAGCGTCGCGCGCAGCAGCGGCGGCCGACTCGACGCCTGCAGGTAGGTGAGCAGATCGCGCGCTTCCTGCGTCCGCGCGTAACCGAGATCGGAAACGCCCTGCTCCCCGTCGGACTCGGCGCGCACGATTTGGTCGGCGTCCTGGATGCGCTTGCGGGCGATGCGCAGCGCGAGATCGTTGGGCAGATAGCGCGCGTTCAGCGACAGGTCGATCGCGAACGGCAGGCTCTCGGCGGGCGCAAACATCAACTCGGCGTGCGCGCCCGGGAAGTGCGAGCGCTCGGGTAGCGCCCCCAGCACGAGCTGGGCCTGCCAGCTCGTGCCGCTCTCGGACCCGATGCGCAGGCAGCGGCCGCGATGCTCGACCGACGAGTCCGTCCAGCGGAGCACGTCGCCCTCCAGCGGCGCGAGCACCGCCTCGCCGTTGCGCTCGAACACCAGCGCCCTGGGCTCGTGCAACCCATCGACCTGCGGTTCTGCCAAGCCGCGACAGTAGACCCTGCGGACGAGCCATTGGAGCTCCACGCCGCGTGCCTCGCGAACGGACAGGAAGTCCGACAGGCGCGCGTGGGCCTGGTCAGCCCGCACGCGAACTCGCTCCAGCTCGGACACCCGCAGCATGCGCCGGTCGCGCAGGGCGAACAGCCCGCGCAGAGACTGCCACCAATCGCCGAGTCCCCGCTCGGCCAGCCGCGAGACATACGTGGCGACGTCATGCTCGGGATCGCGCAGGCTGACGAACATGAACAACGCCACCCTGGCGCTGGCGAGCTCCTGCAGGCGGCGGACGTGTTCGGCGACGTAGCGCTCGCACGTACGCTCATGGCGTCCGACCCGTCCTTCGGCGTCGACGAGCCCCCGCCTGTACCGCGTGACATCCGCAAGCGATCCGACGCGGAGGATCTGCACATCGGCCTCGATCGCCTCCAGCGCGCCGAGCAGCGCCGCGAACCTTGTGCGCTTGGCGTCGTCTGCGAGCCACTGATACGACGACGTCTCGACCACAAACGCCGCCCATGCGTCGGCCAAGCCTTCCGCGAAGACGCAGTTGCCATACGTGAAAGCGATCGGCGCGCGCATCTCAGCGCACGCTCAGCCGCGCCGCGCGGTCGAGCAGGATCACCGTGCCACCTGCGGGCCGAGCTGCGTCCGGCCGGCGGCGCACGCTGACGTGTGGACGGAGCCCCAGGCGGACGCGCAGACCGTTCGCGCTCCGGCGCTCGTGGGCGGCGCTGACCAGCAGTGCGCCCGGCCCGGTGTAGCGCAGGCGGGGCGTGCCGTCGGCGCCATCGGGAAGCATCAGGATCGGCGGCGGAGTCCACGGCGCCCCGTCTGCCGCGCCGCCGCGAGACACCGGCGTTCCAGCGCCGCGTCGTCGGTGCACGCGATAGCGAACGAGCGATCGAGCCGCAAGATGAAACGGCCGCCCCTCGATGCGCACCACCGTGAGCAGCGCAGCCGTCAAACCGGGAATCGCCAAGTAGCCGACGAACCATGGGAGCTCTCGCACTGCCAGACCGGCCAACGGCAAGCGTGCGACGACCAGCGTCGCCGCGAGCAGCGCGAGCAGGTAAACGATCCCGCGAACCGGCACGCCTGCGGGGTTCAGTCGCAAGCGATCCACGCGGTAGATCCGCCGCTCGAGATCGAACACTTGACGATAGGAGCGGATCTCCATCACTGGGCGCCGAACAGCGAGTTGACGGTGTCGCGGAGCAGGCTGACGCCGGCCGGAGTCGCCAGCAGCACCGAAACGATGCCCACCGCGAACACACCTGCCGCCTCCCTGAAGTCACGGCGAAACGCCAGCACGGTGGCTGCGACGGCGAACGCCAGCCCGATCAGGCTCATCGCGACCGCCCGTCCCGTGTCGCCCGCCTTGGATGCGGCCGCTTCCAGCGAGCTGCCCCCTCGTTCAGCGGCAGCGCCGCGTTCGGCCGTTTCGCCGTGCGGCGCGGAGATCGCCGCGCTGGCCACGGCAACCCTCGACGGCATGAACCCGCCGAGCGCCGCCAGCGCAGCGCACAGCGCTGCGGCGGTCGACACATTCAGGCCACGGGCGAACGCGTATCGCCGAGCCCCACCGTTGCGGACGTCTTGCATCATCGCTCCTTTGCTGTTGACGACGTCTTGAGCGGCTGCTCACGAGTCGGGGTCCATTCCAATCGCCGATACCTCCCAGCGCCCATCGACCTCGACGACGTCCAGTTCGTAGGCCAGCGTGTAGTGCGCGCCGCGGCCATCTGTCGCCTGGACGACCGCCAGCACAGATCGTCGGCCGGTCGTCCAGCCAAGTCGCTGCATCGACTGGAAGGCCAGCGCCGAGCTCGGCACCGCCACCCGCGCCGTGCTCGACAGATCCGCCGCGAGCTCTTCAGGCGACGAGCCGAGGTAGTTGCGCAGAGCGCGTTCGACGACCGTCGTGAGCCCCGTGTCCGTCACTTCGCGCGCACGCGCGGAAGCCTGCGCCGGCGCAGTGGCGGGCGGCCCGACAAAAGCGGGATAGCCGGCCAACGCGAGCCTGCTGTCGGCGAGTCGCGTCACTCCGACGGTCAGGTAGAGCAAGCCCGCGGCGTCGGTCTGCGCCGCCACGGTGTAAACATGCCTGCCTTCGCCGAGCTCGCGCGCTTGCACCACTTCGGCCCACAGCACGTGCTGCGCGCCCGTCGCCGGCAAGCTCAAGCCGCCGTTGGGATCGATCGCCGATCCAGTCATCGGCGCGAGCAGCTGCGTGCTCGCCTGCGGCTGCGCGGCGTCCCACGTCAGATAGCGCCGGGCGAACAGCGAGGCGTAGCCTTCGGCCGCACGGTCGGGCGGCCGCCACGCTGGAGGGCGTGCAGGGCTGGAGCGCGGGCGAGGCGGGGAGATCGCAAACCTCGCGCTTGCGAGAAAGCCCCACACACAGGCGGCGTAGAGCAGGTAGCGGGGCGCGGCGCGTGCAAGGCGAAGTCGCCACAGCGATCGCGTGGCGATGCTCACAGCCGGGGCGCGCCGGCCGGTGGAGGCTGCGGGCCGCTCAGCGCTCAAAGCCGAACTCGGTTTCTCGCGCGCGCGAACGAGATGCTCCGCCTCTGTAGGTGGTCGTGTCGAGTTCGCGACGGGCGACGACGGGCACGGCGGCCACCGGCCGAACGGCGTCGACGACCCTCCTGGCGCTGCCTCGCACCGGGCGCGGGCGCGGACGGCGCACAGCGCCTGTCGCGCGGACCGCGCCAGTCGCGTGCACGGTGCCTGCCGCGCGGACGGCGGTGACCCGCCGCCGCCACGAACGGCGCCCTTTGCCGAGCCCATCGCGCCGACGGGCGACGCGCGACGCGACGCCCGCGACGGACTCGTGGCCGCGGGGTGCGCCCACGCTCGGTTGCACTCGCGGCAGCGCGGGGATCGTGCCGGGTCGCAGTGTTTGAGCCGTGCGGGAGGAGAGGCTGGTTG
>DATHJQ010000266.1:0-2766 GCA_035286505.1 Solirubrobacteraceae bacterium
CTGTCGCGGACGGGACTCAATGCCGACGACGCTGAAGCGCCTGCCGGTACGCTCACCGCACTGAACATGCGCGGGAGCGTGCGCCTTGCGCAGCAGAAGCCGAGCGCATGATCTCGACCGCGACGCGCGCTTTTTACCTGACCTCTGGGATCGAGCCGGTCTACGCGCTATTTGATGCTCCAGCCGCACCGACCGACGGCATCCTCGACCCAGCCACTGCCCCGAACGCCGCCGCCTCCGGCGGTACAAGCGCCACCGGGCGGGCGAACGGCGCCCCCGCAGTCGGCGTCCTGCTGTGCCCGCTGTTCGGCAACGACGACCTGTGCGCCTATCGAGCCCGCCGGGAATGGGCCAAGACGCTCGCCGCCGCGGGGCATCCGACGCTGCGGATCGACCTACCAGGCACGGGCAACAGCGCCGGTGGACCATACGACCCCGGGCGATTGCGGGCATGGACCGACGCTGTCGCCGTGGCAGCCGCGTGGCTGCGCACACGGCCAGGGTGCGCGCGCGTCACCGCGATCGGGATCGGGATCGGAGGACTGCTCGTGTACAAGGCCGCCGCGGCCGACGCACAGATCGACGATCTTGTGCTGTGGTCGACTCCCGCACGGGGCAAGACGTTCGTACGTCAACTACGCGTGCTTTCGAAAATGGAGGCCTCGCGCGCGACCGCCGGCGACACGAGCGAGCCAGCGTTACCGCAAGGCGCGCTTTCGAGCGCGGGATTCGTGATTAGCGCCGAGACGGTCGCCGCGCTGGAGGCGCTCGACCTCGCAGAGCTCGAGCTGCCCGGCGCCGCATCGCGCCGCGTACTGCTGCTGGAGCGCGACGGTCTCGAGGTGGACGCGCGGCTGCGCGCGAGCCTCGAGCGCTCCGGCGCCGAGGTCGCGCTCGCTCCAGGCCCCGGCTACGGGAGGATGGTCACGCCACCGCAGCAGTCGCGCGCCCCCGTCGAGGTCTTCGCGCGCGTGCAGGCGTGGCTCGCGGCGGGCGCCGGCGCGCCGGCGCCCGAGCACGCACACGCGCCGCTTGCGAGCGATACCGGCGAGACGCTCGAGCTCCTCGTCGGCGGCGTGCGCGTGCGCGAGTCGCCGCTGAGCATCCTCTGCAACGAGGGCCGGCTCGCGGGCGTGCTCGCCGAGGGCGAGGACGACGCGGGGATCTGCGCGGTGTTCCTCAACGCGGGCGCGCTGCGCCATATCGGCCCCAACCGGATGTGGGTGGAGACGGCGCGGCGCTGGGCCGCCCGCGGCGTACCGACGCTGCGCATCGACCTCGCCGGGATCGGGGACTCCGACGGCGACGCCGGCGCGCTCGAGCGCGACGAGGGCCTGTACGTCCCCCGCTACGTCGCCCAGACGCTGGAGGTGCTCGACGCGCTCGCCGAGACCGGGCTTCCGCCGCGCTTCCTGCTCGCCGGGCTGTGCTCCGGCGCCTACTGGGGGCTGCACGCGGCGCTCGCGGACGAGCGTGTGCGCGCGGTGGTCATGATCAACCCGCGGGCGCTCTTCTGGGACCGCTCGGTGAGCAGCATGCGTGAAGCGCGCAACGTGCGCAAGGCGCTGCGCGCGGACACCTGGGCGAAGCTCGTGCGCGGCCAGATAACGGCGCAGCGCGCAC
Source organism: Solirubrobacteraceae bacterium (assembly GCA_035286505.1). Lineage (GTDB taxonomy): Bacteria > Actinomycetota > Thermoleophilia > Solirubrobacterales > Solirubrobacteraceae > Palsa-744. The sequence continues at coordinate 1,624 of DATHJQ010000266.1, forward strand.
GCGCGATCGGAGCAGGCGTCGCCGTTGTGGTGCGCTCGCTGCCCGCCCGCGCCCTGGCCAACTGGCGCGCCTGGCGCACCGGCGGCGATCGGCTCCACCGGGCGCTCGAGCGCCTGCAGGCGAGCGACACGCGCCTGCTGGGGATCTTCACCGCGTCCGAGCCGGTTCTCGAAGAGCTCACCCGCAACGGCGGCCTCGCGCGCATGCGGGCGCGCGCGAACGTGCGCATCTGCTCGATCCCCGGTCCGCTGAGATCGCACACGCTCGAGCCGCTGCCCCTGCAGCGTGCCGTGAGCGCGCTGCTCGACGAGGAGCTCGACCGCGCGCTCGGCGCGGCCGCGCGGGGGGCGGGCACGCGCGAGCGCCAGCTGTCGGCGCCGGCGCGCTGAGCGCGATGGCGCCTGTGCGATCATGGCGGCCGATGCACGGCGAGCCCACAGCGGCGACGGTCGACCGGCAGGTTCACCTCAACGAACAGCTGTGGGCCGGCGAGGATCTGGTGCGCGACTACAGCGGACGCACGCTGCGCCCGGCCGAGGTGATGCTGCTCGTGCGCTACCGGGAGGTGCTCGCGGGCCGCGTGCTCGAGCTCGGCTGCGGCGGCGGGCGCCTGAGCGGATACCTGCTCGCGCTCGCGCGGGAATTCGTTGGCCTGGACATCTCAGAGCTGATGCTCGCGCACTGCGGCCACACCTATCCCGGCGGCACGTTCGAACTCGGCGACCTGCGCGACCTTACGCGTTATGCGAACGGCTCGTTCGACGTGGTGTTCGCCTCCTTCAACGTGCTCGACGTGCTCGACGACGAGGAGCGTCGCCGCGTGCTGGGCGAGATCCGCCGCATGCTCGGCGACGGCGGGCTGTTGATGATGTCCTCGCACAACCTCGCGCAGGCTCCGTCGATACCGAGACCAACGCGGATCGGTTCGCGCAACCCCGTGAGAATCGTTCGACAGCTGCTGCGAATGCCGCGCCGCGAGCGAAATCGCCGGCGCCTGCTGCCGCTGCAGCGGATCGAGGACGACTACGCGATCCTCACCGACGAGCTCCACGAATACGGGAGTCTCCATTACTACATAGGCCGCGACGCACAGGAGCGGCAGCTGGCCGAGGCCGGCTTGGAGCTGATCGAGTGCCTCGACCT
>DATHJQ010000267.1:0-9246 GCA_035286505.1 Solirubrobacteraceae bacterium
CCGAGCGGCCCACGCTCGACGGCCTGGAGCAGAAGTGGAGCGAGGTCTGGGAGCGCGACGGCTGCTATCGCTTCGACCGCTCGGCGCAGCGCGAGCGCGTGTTCTCGATCGACACGCCGCCGCCGACCGTCAGCGGTTCGCTGCATGTCGGGCACGTGTTCTCCTACACGCACACCGACGTCGTCGCGCGCTATCAGCGGATGCGCGGCAAAGCCGTCTTCTACCCAATGGGCTGGGACGACAACGGGCTGCCCACCGAGCGGCGCGTGCAGAATCACTTCGGCGTGCGCTGCGATCCCTCGGTCGCCTATGACCCGCAGTTCACCCCGCCCGAGCAGCCGTCGGAGAAGGAGCCCGTGTCGATCTCGCGACCGAACTTCGTCGAGCTGTGCCTGCGCCTGACCGAGACCGACGAGCGCGCCTTCGAGGAGCTGTGGCGCGGGCTGGGCCTGTCGGTCGACTGGTCGATGACCTACACGACGATCGGCGCGCGCGCCCAGCGAATCTCCCAGCGCTCGTTCCTCGGGCTGCTCGCGCGCGGGGAGGCCTACCAGCTGGATGCGCCGACGCTCTGGGACGTCGACTTCCAGACGGCCGTCGCCCAGGCCGAGCTGGAGGATCGCGAGCGCCCGGGCGCGATGAACCGCGTGCGCTTTGCAATCGCCGGGGCCGAGGCGATGGGCGCCGACGCCAACGGCGCGAGCTCACAGGGGGCGGATGAGGCGCTGATCGAGACGACGCGTCCGGAGCTGATCGCAGCGTGCGTAGCGCTGCTCGCACACCCCGACGACGAGCGCCAGCGCGGGCTCGTCGGCAAGGAGGTGCTGACGCCGCTGTTCGGCACGCGCGTGCCCGTGCTGACCCACCCGCTGGTCGATCCGCAGAAGGGCACGGGGCTGGTGATGGTGTGCACGTTCGGCGATCTGACCGACGTCGTCTGGTGGCGTGAGCTCGGCCTTCCCGTGCGCTCGGTGCTCGGCCCGGACGGGCGCCTGGCCGACGTCCCGTGGGGATCTCCCGGCTGGGAGTCCGAGGACGTCGAGCGCGCGCGACGCGACTACGCCGAGCTGAGCGGGCGGACGATCAACCAGGCGCGCAGGCGGATGCTCGAGCTGCTGGCCGAGTCCGACGACCTCGTGGGCGAGCCCGTGCAGGTCACTCGGGCGGTCAAGTTCTTCGAGAAGGGCGAGCGGCCGGTCGAGATCATCACGAGCCGCCAGTGGTTCATCCGCACGATGTCCCACCGCGAGGAGCTGATCCAGCGCGGTCGCGAGCTGCGCTGGCATCCCCCCTACATGCGCGCTCGCTACGAGGACTGGGTGAACGGCCTGACGGGGGACTGGTGCGTCAGCCGCCAGCGCTTCTTCGGCGTGCCGTTTCCGCTGTGGTATCCGCTCGACGCCAACGGCGCCGTGCTCTACGACCGGCCGATCGCAGCGCGCGAGGAGCAGCTGCCGGTCGATCCCTCGACGGACGTCCCGGACGGCTACGACGAGGCCCAACGCGGGCAGCCGGGCGGCTTCGCCGGCGACCCCGACGTGATGGACACGTGGGCGACGTCCTCGCTTACGCCTCAGATCGCCGGTTGGCACGCGGCCGCAGCCGCCGCATCGGGCGGCGACGACGAGCTGTTCGCGAAGGTCTTTCCGATGGACGTGCGTCCGCAGGCCCACGACATCATCCGCACGTGGCTGTTCTCGACGGTGCTGCGCTCGCAGCTCGACCACGACGAGCTGCCGTGGCGCGACGCGGCGATCTCTGGCTGGGTGCTCGACCCCGACCGCAAGAAGATGTCGAAGTCCAAGGGCAACGTCGTCACGCCGATGCACCTGCTGGAGGAGTACGGCGCAGACGCCGTGCGCTACTGGGCCGCGAACGGGCGGCCGGGAACCGACACGGCGTTCGACGCGCAGCAGATGAAGGTCGGCCGTCGCCTGGCGGTGAAGCTGCTAAACGCGTCGAAGTTCGCGCTCGCCGACCTGCCGGCCGAGGGCGACGCGCTGACCAACCCGCTGGATCGCGCGATGATGTCGCGGCTTGGCGCAGTCGTCGCCGAGGCCACGAGCAGCTTCGAGGACTACGACTACGCGCGTGCGCTGGAGCGCGTCGAGAGCTTCTTCTGGTGGTACTGCGATTACTACCTGGAGCTCGTCAAGGGGCGGCGCTATGACTCGCCCGACACACAGGGCGTCGACGCCGCCGGGGCTGGACAGGGCCAGGCGTCGGTCAGCCGCGCGCTGCGCCACTCGCTCTCGATATTCCAGCGCCTGCTGGCGCCGTTTCTGCCCTTCGTCTGCGAGGAGGTCTGGTCGTGGTGGCAAGAGGGCTCTGTGCATCTCGCCGGCTGGCCAGACGACGATGAGCTGATGGCGGCCGTGGGCGAAGCGCAGGCGGTGGACGCCGGCCCGGAGGACGCTGCGCTCGGCGTCGCGGGCGACGTGCTCAAGGAAGTCCGCAAGGCTAAGTCGCAGGCACAGCGTCCAATGCGTGCGCCGGTCGCACGCATCGTCGTGCACGACACCGCTCAGCGGCTGGATGCGCTGGAGCTGGGCGCCGACGACCTTCGCCGCGCGGGTTCGATCGCGGCGATCGACACGGCGGTGGCCGAGGAGTTCGCCGTGGAGGTCGAGCTGGCGCGGGAGGCCGGGGAGTAGCGGGTGGGCGGGCGCGTCACTGGTAGATCGCAAGCGGCAGGACGATCACGAAGGGCGGTCTGAAGCTGACCGCCTTCTTGACTTCGTCGAGCATCTTCTGATCTGAGGTGCACTTGCGTTTCGCACGTCTCACACGCTGCTGTTCGCTGCGATTCTGCGCCACCGTCTGGCGTCGTGCTGCAGTTCCCGCTCCGGCCGTGCTCCTTGCCGGAGCGGCGGGCAGCGTTTTCGCGGGCGCCTGCGCGCGCGTCTGCCGGGTGGGCGCTTTGGAGCACACGCCAAGGTCGGTGCGGAACGCGGTCGAGGCGTTGACCAGCGCCCGTCCGAACGTGCTGATCGTCGGGTAGTCGATGTAGGCCGGGGAAGTGACCCTGCGACGCCGGCGCCTGCTGCTCGGCCGTGGCGTATCGGACTTCGCATAGACGATCTTGCCGACGACTGTGACCGAGCCCGTCAGCAGGCTCGGCTCCGGCGTCAGGCCGCTGTACTTGGCCGGCATGAACATCGCCACCCGCTTGCCGACCTTGTTGCCCTCACCATATGGCGCGCCGACGAACGGCATTCGCGGTTTGGCACCGACCTGCTTTGCGTATGCGTGGAGCGCCCGCGTGAGCGCCACCGACTGAGCCGGGGAGGTGAACGGGGTGCGCGGCGCGGGCAGTGCACCGTAGAAGGCGTTCGCGCTTTGCACACGAGGCAACGCTTGGGCGAAAGGCGGCAGAAACAGCTGGACGTCCTCGATGCGTACGAAGTTGCCAACGCCGATGCATTCGATCTCCTTCATGACCTGCTTCGGCGGCTCGGTGAAGTCGAGCCTGCCCAGCCAGCGCCGTCTCGACCCTGCGTCGTTGCAGGCTCCCTGCTTGGCTTCCGGCGCGTGTCGCAGGAGCCGCAGAAACGCGTAGAAATGATCGGCCGCGTTTGGTTTGACCGTCGCGGTGGTGCTTTCTTCGTCCTGCTGGCTCTTGCCGAAGTTCACGCTTGCCCCCGCCGCCAGGCTGGCATTGATTGCACGCTTGATCTGCTCACCGCGCTGTTCGCTGGTGGCAAGCCCACCCTCGGCTTGTCCGAGGTAGGCGGCCACGCGTTCGCTGTCGATATAGGCGAACTCGAGCGGCGGCACGTCCGGTTCGGCCAACGGCAGCTTCTGCGCGGGCTTGTCTTGCGATTCGCCGGGGAACTTGCCGACGATCGCCAGGACCGCAGCCGTGATCGCCAGCGCCGCAACGGCCCCAATAAACCCGGCACTGACCTTGCCCACCCCTACCCCCAGAACTCGTACATCAGACCGTTTTCAGTAATTAGTACGGTCGCGCGGCACCGTACCCACTCGAAGCGTCCCGGTCAAGAGTGCGCCCGCAGCGAATGCCCGCGCCAAGGCGTGCCTGCGAGTACGACCGACGGCATCCCTCCTGCGCTGACCCTTGGATAGGGTCCCGCTCATGAAGCGCACGCTGATAGCCGAGCTGCCGAGCCTGATCGGCGAGCGCGTAACGCTGCGGGGCTGGGTCCATGCTTTGCGCGACCAGAAGCGCGTGCAGTTCCTCGTGCTGCGCGACGAATCGGGCCTCGCCCAGGTCGTGCTGGCGAAGGAGGACCCGCCGAGCGAGCTCAACGAGCGCGTGTCGGCGCTGACGGTCGAGTCGGCCGTGACGATCCTCGGCGCCGTCGCGGCCGACGAGCGCGTCAACCTCGGCGGCTTGGAGCTGAAGCTCGAGGAGCTGGAGGTCGACTCACTGGCCGAGCCGGAGGTGCCTATCGCGGCCGACTCGGCGCTGGACAAGCGCATCGACTGGCGCTATCTGGACCTGCGCCGGCCCGACCGCAGGCTGATCTTCGAGGTGCAGACAGCCACCGAGCGCGCGATGCGCGACTTCTGGGCGAAAGAGGGCTTCATCGAGCTGCACTCGCCGAAGCTCACCGGCGCGGCGACCGAGTCGGGCGCGGAGCTGTTCAAACTCGAGTACTTCGAGCGCATGGCGACGCTCGCTCAGTCGCCGCAGTTCTACAAGCAGATGGCGATGGCAGCGGGCTTCGGCAACGTGTTCGAGGTCGGCCCCGTGTTCCGCGCCAACCCGTCGTTCACCTCGCGCCACGACACGGAGTTCACCAGCGTGGACACGGAGATCTCCTGGATCGACTCGCACGAGGACGTGATGAGCTTCGAGGAGCGCTGGCTGGCGCACGTTCTGGCGGCGGTCAAGGAGTCTCACGGCGACCGCATCGCCGAGGCGTTCGACACGGCGCTCGTGGTGCCCGAGCTTCCCTTCCCGCGGATCGCGCTCGAGGAGGCCCGGGAGATGCTGCGCGAGGCCGGCCACGACGCCCCGCCAGCGGGGCACGACCTCGACCCGCCGAGCGAGCGGGCGCTGTCGGCGATCGTCAAGGAGCGCTTTGGCAACGAGTTCACGTTCGTCACCGACTACCCGACCTCCGTGCGGCCCTTCTACCACATGCGCTACGAGGACCGGCCGAGCGTGACCAAGAGCTTCGACCTGCTGTGGCGCGGCATCGAGCTGACGACCGGCGCGCAGCGCGAGCACCGCTACGACAGGCTGCTCGCGCAGGCCGACGAGAAGAAAGTCGACGTCGAGGCGATCGGCTACTACCTGGACTTCTTCCGCTTTGGCGCGCCGCCGCACGGCGGCTTCGGCTTCGGGTTGACGCGCCTGCTGATGCAGATGCTCGGCCAGGAGAACGTGCGCGAGGTGACGTTCCTATATCGCGGGCCGCACCGGCTCGAGCCCTGACTGAGGTCGCTTCCGAACTCTGGCGCCCGTGCCGGGTTGCGGCGTAGCCGACGAATACAAAGCTCTTCGCGCGGGTAAGGCATCGCTAAAGCTACTGGACGAACGTACTACCGCAACCATCGGACGGACGTTCTGAGTTAGGGATGGCTCGCATGTCAAAAGCGCCAAAGGTCAGGATCGCCCTCTGTGGCGTGCTCGCGGCAGGATCGCTCGCCGGAGCATCGCCGACCGCGGCGCTGAGCGTGCCGCCGCTGACGGTCTCCGTGCCCGTCACCACGCCGACCGTGACGGTGGAAACCCCGCCGGTTCCCGTAAAGACGCCGACGGTCTCCGTTCCCCTCAAAGCGCCCCCGCCGGTCAAAGCTCCGACGGTCCCGGTCAAAGCCCCGACGGTCACGGTTCCCCCGGTGACCGTGAGGGCGCCGACGGCCACGGTGAAAGCGACGACGACGGTGGGCAGCAGCCCGACTGTCTCGGCGAAGGCGTCGCCGTCGGGTGGGGGGTCGTCTTCTGTCTCGGTCGGCGGCTCAGGCGGACCGTCTGTGACGGTGAGAGCGCCCTCGACCTCTGCGAGATCGTCCGTTACCGGCGCGACCCCGCGGTCGCCCTCCACGGGACGCTCAGGCTCCGCCGGCATGGCGGCCGCCAACCAATCCAGCTCCGGCTCGGGTGGACCTGGCGCCGGCGCGGGCGGGGATGCTGGCGCGGGCTATGGCCTGGGCCCGAGCTACGGCGAACTTCCTGCTTTCGCAGGGCGACTCAGCAGCCGGGCGCGGGCGCACATCGCCGCGCGCGAACGCTCGCTCAAAGCAACCGTCGCGCAGCTGCACGGATGCTTGAGCAATCTCCCAGCATCCCAGCAACGGCTGCTCGAGCTCAGGACGGGCCTCGGCGCAAAGCCCCTGGGGCCGCGAGCTGCGGCGGCGCGCCTGCACGTCGGACCCGACCGCTTCGCCGAGTTGGAAAAGCGGGCAGTGCGCGAATTGCGCGCGAGCGCGAGCACACACGGCTGCGCTGGGAGCGCCGGCCAGGTGGTCGGCGGCGTGGTGTCGTTCATCGCCGGGGCGTTCGGCGCGGGTCCGGGCGAACTCCACGGCGGCTTGGCGCCTGTCAGCTACAACCTCGACCCGAACAGCCTGAGGGCCTTTCTTCCGCACGCGAAAGGGTCCGACGACGGCTTGCTGGGCACTGCCATCTCGCCCGCCGCTACCGACGCGCTGCTCGCTCTGTTGCTCGTACTCGCCGCCGGCGTGCTCGTGGCCATCGTCGTCGTCGGCGCCTCCGGGCGCGGACCGCGCGACCCCGAGTGGCGCCGCCGCGCCGCCATGCGCTTTCGCGCTTTTCATTGACAGCGGCGCCCAGGCGGCTGGTGGGTACATGAAGTGAGCTGGGCGCCGCTCAGGGCGCCGCTCACGCTGGGCCGAACGCGGCCGCGAGCCCGCGCGCGATCTCGGCGATGGACTCGTCGGTCAACGGCCCCTTGCTGTTCAGCCGCTTGACCAGCCGGCGCCGGTGATGCAGCCTGTGTCCGCGAATCTGCGCGCCGAACAGCGGCAGCTCGGCTTTGGTGAAGCAGAACACGCTGTGCACGGGCGTCTCGGCGTGACCCAGGCCGGCCAGGCTGCGGCGCACCGCGGCGACTTGGCGGTCGAGCCCGTCGACGAGCCCTCTGCGGTTGCGCCGGTTGATCTTCAGCTTCGGCTGACCGAACAGTGGCCGCGAGATGCTGACCCGGCCGTTGATGTTCTTGGCGTCGATGACGTACACGCCGCTGGGGGCCACCGCGAGGTGATCGATGTTGCCGCGCCCATGTGGCATCCGACGGTCGTGCAGGATGACCACGCGGCCCTTTGCGGTTCCGCGCTGCAGCGATCTGGCCACGAGCTCCTCGCCGACCTGTCCCGTCTGGAACGCCACCTCGTGCTGGGGCCCGCCGCCGAGCGCCAGCAGCAGGCCGCCGATCAACGGGTGGCGGCGGCGAATGCGCGCTTCACGATTGCGTTTGCGCCGGAGATACTCGCGGTGCGCGCTCGCTCCGGCGCGCCCGCGGTCGAGCTCGCCTGCCGGAGCCGGCGCCGCCACCAGAGGGTCCGGGGGTGCGCCGGCACACGCCAAGCACGTGACGGCGTGGATGCTAGGGGTCCATCGAGCCCGCGTGCCCGTGGGCAGCGCGGCGTCGCAGACGCTGCATCTCGCAGACCAACGCAGTTTCAACAAACGGGATGACACCGATGATGAGTCGGCAAACCGATCCGTCGACTTGAGTCCGACTGGCGGAAAGGCATCGCATCGCCTAATCCGACGATGGCGAGTGGAGCGTGACACGACAGGGCGCGCCGTCGCAGTCCACCATCGCTCAGTCGCGTGCGGCGTGGACTCGCGCTCGGGAGAGCTCGAAAACCTCGGCGAGCAGCTCATAGGATCGCCGCCGCGCCTGGTGGTCGTAGAGGATGTTCACGGCGATCACCTCCTCGGCGCCATATTTGCCGGCGACATCCAGGAGCTCGGCGCGAACGGCGTCGGGGGCTCCGACGACCGCGCGCCGCTGGTTCCGCGGACGCTCAGCTCCGGGCGGGGGCCTGTCGTTGGCGAGGAACTGCAGCGCCTTCTCCGGAGGCGGCACGGCGATCAGCTCACCGCGTCGCAGCAGCGTGAAGGTCATGCGCCCGCTGGCGGCGAGAAGCTGCGCCTGCTCGTCGCTGTCGGCGCAGATCACCCATACGGCGACGGCCGTGCGCGGCTTGACGTCGCCGGCGTGCTCGTGTTCGGCGAAGCGTTCGCGATACAGCGCCGCGATCTCGGCGCCGGCGGCGTTGATGAAGTCGGCGAAGGCGTAGGGCAGGGCGAGCTCTGCGGCCCAGATGGCGCTCTGCTGCGAGGAGCCGAGCATCCAGCGCTCGGGCAGCTCGGGTCTTCCCGGAAGCGTCTTGGCCAGGCGCGCGAAGGGATGGTCCTCGGGCATGCGGTCGTCGAGGTAGGCGAGCAGCTCGGCGAGCTGCTGTGGGAAGTCGTCGGGGGCGGCCTGGCGGCGATCGCGCTGCAGGGCGAACGTCGTCAGCGGGTCGGTGCCGGCGGCGCGCCCGAGCGCGAGGTCGATGCGGCCGGGAAACAGGCCGGACAGCAGGCTGAACGTCTCGGCGACCTTGAAGGGGCTGTAGTGCGGCAGCATCACGCCGCCGCTGCCGACGCGGATGCGCGAGGTGGCCGCGGCGATCGGCCCGATCAACGCCTCGGGGCTGGGCCCGGCGAGCATCGGACCGCCGTGGTGCTCGGCGACCCAGTAGCGGTGATAGCCGAGCTCATCGCACAGGCGTGCGAGGTCGATCGTGTTGCCCAGCGCCTGCGAGCCGGTCGACCCCTCCGCGACGGGCGACTGGTCGAGCACGGATAGCAGCAGGGGTGGGGTCATGGACCGCCAGGCCCTTCTAGCAGAGGTGGATGCAAGGCCGGCGGAGCGTCCTGTCCGCAGTCCCATCTAATTTCAAAGACATGCTCGTCAACGAGCTCACAGACGGCATCGAGATCGACCAAGTTCTGCTGGTCCGCGCGGCCGAGCGTCGCCAGCGCCGCGACGGCGGCGACTACCTGCGCCTGCAGCTCGGCGACCGCACGGGAGCGCTGGCGTGCATGATCTGGGAGGAGCTGGCCGAGGTCGAGGAGCTGGCCTGCGCCGGGTCGCCGGTGCGGGTGCGCGGCCGCTACACAGTCCACCCGCGCTTCGGTCCGCAGATCAATCTGCGTGGCCTCGAGCCGGCCGAGCCGGGAACTTTTTCCATTGATGATCTGCTCGATGGACCGGTGCGGGCTGTCGAGCAGATGGAGCGGGAGATCCGCGAGCTGAT
>DATHJQ010000268.1:0-2970 GCA_035286505.1 Solirubrobacteraceae bacterium
CTGGCGCTCGTGCAGCGCAACCGACGGCGCTACGGCGGCTACATCGTCCACATCGGCATCGCCGTGCTGTTCGTCGGCGTGGCGGCGTCCTCGTCCTTCCAGCACGCCGTCGAGCAGCGCCTGACCCCCGGCTCCTCGGCCCGCGTCGGCGCCTACACGCTGCGCTACAAGCGCCCCACCGCGACGGTCACGCCCAAGAACGACGCCGCCCACACAGGCTCGACGCTCAGCCTCGGCGCGGTGATCGACGTCAGCAAGCACGGTCGGCATGTGGCCACGCTGCATCCCAGCGAGGGCTTTTACGACTCAGGCGAACGGGCGCAGGGCACGGTCGGCCATCTCATCGGCGGTCAGGCCGTGAGCCACATCAGCATGAGCGGCGGCCTCACGCGCGACGTGTGGACGGCGGTCGCTCCGGACATCTCCGCGCCGGCCTTGGCGCGAATCGTCACTGTCGGCAACCGCACGCTGCCCGCCGACGAGGCTGTCGTGGCCCTTGGCTTCCTGGCGCGCGCGTACCTCAAGGACCCTCCGCCAGCGCAGTTCCACTTCATCGTCTCGCCGCTGGTCATGTGGATCTGGATCGGCGGCGTGATCGTGTTCGGCGGCGGGCTGATCGCGATCTGGCCTGCGCCGAGCGCCATCCGCCGGCGAGTGGCGCTGCGCTCGCGCGCTCGCAGCGCGCACGGCCTTGCGCGCGCCTGAGCGCTGCTGTGACGCAGCCAGCCGGCCATGACACGAGCACGCCGCGCTGATGGAGATCGTCGTCGTGATCCTCGCCTTCGCGCTGCTCGGCGTCGTGCTGTTCGTGGTCAGCGGGCCATTGCGTGCGGACCGCGTGGACGGCGAGCGTGGGGGCGACGCGTCTCGGGCGCAGCGGGCGGACCTGGAGGCTGCGCGCGAGGCCAAGTACCGCGAGATTCGCGACGCCGAGCTCGATCTGCGCACAGGTAAGCTGTCGCGTGCGGACTACGACTCGATCGACGGCGCGCTGCGCGCGGAGGCGCTGCAGATACTCGATCGGCTGCAGGCGCTCGACGCGTCCGCCGCCGCTTCACCGCCTGAGGAGGAGCTCAGGCCCAGGGACGCTTGAGCAGGATGATCGCGTTCACGATGAACAGGACAGCGAAGAAGATCGTCCAGCGGTTGAGGTTGCGCTCGACCATCGAGCCCCCGCCGAGCGGACCCGTGCCGCTGCCGACGCCGAACGCACCGGACAGCCCCGCGTCCTTGCCCGAGTGCATGAGCACCAGGAACACGACGATCACGGAGATGATCACCTGAAGCACCGAGAGGATCGTTTCCATGCGTACAGGGTATCGTTGTTTGCAACCAGCGACTACGGGCAGGAGGCCCATAGGCTCCATCGAACAGGCTGAAGTGGCCGGTCCCATCGGGTTGGGTTTTGCGCGTCTGCGCCCCGGGTATCGTTACGTCCTCGCGGATTGCCGGAGGGCGTCGACCTGAGCGCCGCGTCTGGACACGATTACGAATCCTTTACCCCTTGGTGCTTGCCTGCCGATATGAATGCCGGTGGGCGGACCCGCGTTGGTGGGATCGCTGCGCCGACCACGACCAATGGGACCCCCAAAAGATGAACCAGCCCGGCGCATGACTCCCCACGTCCGTACGCGGCGGTGGGTGTGGCGCGCGCTGGCTTCCGCGCTCGCCGGCAGCGGCATCACGGCAGCGGGCCTGGGGCCGATTGCCGCGGGCTCGCTCGCCGCGGAAAACGCGCCCACCAGCGGCGAAGGCACGGTCACGACGACCACGGCCGAAGAACCTACGACCAACGAAGCGGGCAAAACCGAAACCACCACCTCGACTCCGACCACGACGGCGCCTGCCCCATCGACCACGCCGACGACGACTCCGTCACCCGGGCCAGCCGCCACCACGCCCGCCGAGACGACCGAAGTCCCGCCTCCCGTCAAGCCCAGCGCAAAGGGCCCGGCTGTCGTGCTGCAGCGCCGTCAGAAGACCAGCGGCTCGAAAAGCCCGCGCACGAGCGCCAGCACCACCCCCACGCAGCCGGCGCCCGGCACGGCCGCCGCGCAGGGCGCCAACAACGTCGCAGTGGCGCCGCAGGTCATCGCTGCGCAGGCCGAAGCGCTGGCCGCCGAGCTCGCAGGGACGGCGGCCTCCACGCAGGCGCTCTCCTTCTACCGGATACCGTTGTTCCTGCTGCCGATCTACCAGGCCGCGGCCGTGCAGTACGGCGTGCCATGGCAGATCCTCGCCGCGATCAACGAAATCGAGACCAACTACGGCGCCGACCAGTCCGTCTCCACAGCCGGCGCCGTCGGCTGGATGCAGTTCATGCCCGCGACATGGATCCAGTACGGCGTCGACGCGCTCAACGCGGGCTATGCGGACCCCTATAACCCGGTCGACGCGATCTTCGCGGCCGCGCGTTACCTTCGCGCCGCAGGCGCCGCGACCGACCTGCACGCGGCGATCCTCGCCTACAACCACTCCGACGAATACGTCAAATCGGTGCTGCTGCGCGCACGGCTGATCTCCAGCTACCCCAAGGACGTGATAGCCACGCTCACCGGGCTCACCGACGGACGTCTGCCGGTGACCGGCAAGCAGGTCGCCTGGGGCTCGCTGTCGACCGTGGCGACATCCAGCGCGACGGCCGACGCGGTCGCCGTGCCCTCCAAGCAGTCGGACGCGACCGCCGCCGCCACGACGGCTGCGCCAGCCGGCGCAGCTCCGTCGCCGGCGGCCGCCGCGACGACCTCGCGCAAGACCGCCAAGGGCGCACCGGCGCTTGTGCTGGTGGACCTCATGAGCTCTCCGAACGCCAAGGTCGTCGCCGCTCAGGACGGCCGCGTGGTCAAGCTCGGCAGCTCGCGCAAGCTCGGCAGGTACCTGATCCTGCGCGACGTCTACGGCGACGTGTTCACCTACGCCGGACTCGGCAGCATCGCCTCGCACTACCGCAGGCCCGCCAAACACGACGTT
>DATHJQ010000269.1:0-2969 GCA_035286505.1 Solirubrobacteraceae bacterium
GAGCTCGCGCGCAGGGAGCTGTGGCGTCTGGCGCCGGCGTATGCTCGCCGACGCTCTCGCAAGGCCGCGATGGCGGCGACCGTGCAGCGTCTGCAGGCTGACTTCGAGCACGTCAGCAAGCGCCACGGCGAACAGATCGAGCGCTTGGAGGACCTGGCGCGCGAGCTTGTCTTGACGGCCGAGTCGCTGCGGCGCGAGATCGCCCAGCGCGAGCGCCCCGCCGGAGACTGATGCAGGTCATCACGGTCGCGACCATGAGCAGCCTGCCGCGCGCCCGCGCGCTGGCGCGCTCGATGCGGCGCCATCAGCCCGACTGGCCGCTGACGGTCATGCTGGTCGGCCGCGAGGACGCGATCGCCGCCGTGGCGCAGGCGCAGCAGTCGCTGCGCGTGCGCTCTGTTGCGCAGGAGCTCGACCTGGACGTCGAGACGCTGCTGGTGCGCCACGACGAGGAAGATTTGACGATCCTGCTGCTGGGCCACCTGCTGCTGCGCCACGCCCGGCGGACGTCCGAGCCGATCCTGCACCTGCCCAGCAGCGCATGGCTGCTGGGCGACCTGCAGCCGATCGAATCGCTGCTGGCGTCGCGTGGCGTGGTGCTCGTGCAGCGTGCCGGCGTAGACGTGCCGGACGACGGCCTGGAACCGTCGCTCGCGCAGCTCGATCGTGCGGGGCGCATCGACGACACGATCGCGGCCGTCGATGGCGGCGGCGCGTCGCAGGAGTTCCTGCAGTGGTGGATGGAGCACGTCGAAAAGACGCTGGGGTCGCTCGACGCCTTTCAGGTCGGCGCGCGTCCTGAGGACCGCCCGTGGCTGGCTCGCTTTCTCGAGCTGGCTCCCGCGCGCTTCTGCACGGGCGTGCTTGACGACGCAGGTGCCAACCTGAGCCTGTGGAACCTGCACCGCCACACGTTGGCGCAAAGCGGCGAGGCGGTCACGGTCGACGGCGGGGCGCCGCTTCGCTTTCTCAACCTCGCGGGCTTTGACCCCGACCGCCCGTATCGCCTCGCGGCCAACGCCAGCCGCGCGCGCGTAAGCCGCTTGCCGGTGCTGCGCCGACTCTGCCAGCGCTACGCCGAGGAGCTGCGCGACGCGGGCTGGCGCGACGCCGATCATCGCCTGGAGGTCGGCCGCCGCCTGGCGGGGGATCTGGTCTACGACGACTCCCTGCGCGCGACCTATTCGCGGGCGCTTGCGCTAGGCGAGGGCTTCGAGGACCTGTTCAGCGAGGAGGGAACGCGCGCGTTTCTGGCCTGGCTGGCGGGTCCGGCTCCCCGCGGCGGCGCCTACGGCGTCAATCGCTATGTCTTTCATCGCGTCTCGCGCGAGCGCCCCGACGTGCTGCGCGCCTACCCCGACCTGGACGGCGAGGACGGGCCGCGATACGTCGCGTGGTGCTGGGCGTTCGGGCGAGCGGAGCTGGGGATACCCGACCGCTTCATGCCGCCATGGCCGGGGCCTGGCCCAGAGCCGCGCGCGACGTCGGCGACCCGCGCGGCGTCCGCGCCCGCAGTGAGCCGGCCCGCCACGACGGTGGCTGCGAGCGCGACCGAGCAGCCGACGACGCCGCTCGCGGCGGGGTCCGACGAAGACGTTGGCGCTTCGGCGCTTCCTCCGCCAGAGCCTGCGGCCGCCGACGGCCTGGCGGTCCGCCTCACGGGATATCTCGGCCACACGCTGGGCCTGGGCGCGGCGGCGCGCGGCTACGTGCAGGCGCTGGGCTCGGCGGGCGTGCCGGTGAGCACGGTGACCGTGCCGCTGCATCATCTGGCGCTGCCGGTCAAGCTCGCCGACGCCTACGGCCGCCACGGCTTCGAGGACCTCGTGCAGCACGGAGGGCACGGCTTTGAGATCGTCGCCGTCAACGCCGATGAGCTGCCGAGCTTCGTCGAGCGCCTCGGCGAGGACTACTTCGAGGGGCCGCGCATCGGCATCTGGGGCTGGGAGACGAACAGCATCCCGCCGCGCTGGCAGCGTGCGTTCTCGCTCGTGCAGGAGGTCTGGGTCTACTCGCGCTTCATGGCGCAGAACATCGGCGCTGTGGCGCCCGTGCCGGTCCTCGCGCTGCCACCGCCGGTGCGGCGCCCGGCGCAGGCGGCCGAGCCGCTGCGTCTCGGCGTTCGCGACGGCTTTCTGTTCCTGTTCGTGTTCGACTACCTGAGCACCGTGCAGCGCAAGAACCCGGTTGGCCTTGTCGAAGCGTTCAAGCGGGCGTTCGCACCGGGAGAGGGGCCGCAGCTGCTGATCAAGACGATCAACGGCCCGCTGCGCCCGCTGTCGGAGGAGGAGGTGCTGTGGGCGGCCGACGGCCGCGAGGACATCCATGTGATCGACCGCTCGCTCGGCGGCGACGAGCTAAACGGGCTGATGGCGGCGTGCGACTGCTACGTCTCGCTGCACCGCGCCGAGGGCTTCGGGCTGACGCTTGCCGAGGCGATGGCGATCGGCAAGCCGGCGATCGCGACGGGCTACTCGGGCAACGTCGATTTCATGAACGACGAGAACAGCTACCTGGTCGACTACACGATCGGCCGCGTGGGCCCGGAATGCGAGATCTACCCACCGGAGGGCGAATGGGCCGATCCCAGCGTCGAGCACGCCGCCGAGCTGATGCGCGCGGTCTACTCAGACCGCGAGGAGGCCGCGCGGCGCGGCGCCCGCGCCGCGCAGGACATCGCGCGATCGCTGTCCCCCGAGGCGACCGGCGCGGCGATGCGCGCTCGCCTGCAGCAGCTCGCGACCGCCGGCTCTGCCAAGGGCGGACGCGCGAGCGTCAACGGGGGCTCGGCAGCGCGTCGGCCGGCGCCCCGCCCGGCTTGAGCACCTCCAGCCACTCGTAGCCGACGGGCGCGGCGCAGATCTGCGCCATGCGGCTCGCCGGCGCGACGTAGACGCTGTTCTCGGTGGCGTGCTCGCGGTTGAAGACGATCGCGCCGAGCGTCGCCGGCGTCGTTTCGCCGCTGGGGT
>DATHJQ010000270.1:0-10922 GCA_035286505.1 Solirubrobacteraceae bacterium
TCGGAGCCACCACGCGGACGGGCCTGTTGACGACGCCGCTGCGCGACCGTTTCGGCATCCAGGCGCGCCTGGAACCGTACGCCGTCGACGACCTCGCGCAGATCGTGCGCCGCTCGGCGGGCATCCTTGAGATCGAGCTGGACGACGACGGCGCCGTGGCGATCGCCGCGCGCAGCCGCGGCACGCCGCGTGTCGCCAACCGACTGCTCAAGCGCGTGCGCGACTTCGCCGAGGTGCGCATGCAGGGCGTGGTCACGGCGGCGGCCGCACACGCGGCGCTCGAGATGCTCGAGGTCGACGAGCTCGGCCTGGACCGCCTGGACCGCGAGATCCTGCGCGCGATCTGCGTCAAGTTCGAGGGCGGCCCCGTGGTGCTTTCGACATTGGCCGTGTCCGTGGGCGAGGAGCAGGACACGATCGAGGACGTGTACGAGCCCTACTTGCTCAAGGAGGGCCTGATCAAGCGCACGCCACGCGGGCGCGCGGTGACGGCGGCGGCGTTCGCGCACATGGGCCTGCAGGCTCCGGCGTCCGCCGAGCAGGCGTTGTTCTGAGCCGGCGGTGGCCGCGAGCGTTTGCGCCGGCGCCTGCGCCGCCGGGGTCAGCTGGGGCCCGAACGGCGCTGCTTGCGTAGTCTGTATCGATCAATGGCACACCCGTTCATCTGCCCCAACTGCGGTCACCGCACCACCGAGGTCGACCGCAACATCGGCTTCACGCGCCAGCCCAAGGGCTGCTCGAAGTGCGGCTTCGCGTTCCTGTTCGAACTGCTCGACGACTACTACCCGGCGCCGGACGCAGCGTTCTTCGTCTGCGACGGCGAGGGCCGCGTGATCGGCTGCGGCAAGAACTCGTTCGCCTTCACGGGGCTGGAGGAGGAAGAGGTGATCGGCCAGCCCGTCGCGAGCGTTCTCGGCCTGCGTTTCTCAAATGGAGACGACCCGGTGAAGACGGTTCTGGAGTGGGGCGTGCGCAAAATGGACGTGCCCGTGCAGGTCTCGGGCGAACGCGACAACGCGGCGGGTGCCAAGGCGGACATGTTCCCCGCCTACGACGACGACGGCGGGCTGTTGCTCGTGCTCACCCCCGACAAGTAGGCTGAGCTGGCCATGGGTGCGCAATGACAGACCGTCGCCGCAACACGCTGATCCTGATGATCGTCGCCGGCCTGATCGCCGCCTCCTTCGCGGTCATAGCGACGAAAAAGACCCGTCTCGGGCTCGACCTGAAGGGCGGAGTGCAGCTCGTCTACCAGGCAAAGCCCACGGCGCAGTCCAAGGTCGACTCCGAATCGCTGAACCGCGCGATCGACATCATGCGCAAGCGCGTCGACCAGCTCGGCGTCGCGCAGCCGGAAATCCAGCGCTCGGGGGCGGATGAAATCAACGTCGCGCTGCCGGACGTGACAAACGCCGAACGCGCCGAACAGGAGGTCGGCAAGACGGCGCAGCTGTTCTTCTATGACTGGGAGCCCAACGTCATCGGCACCGACGGCAAGCCCGCCCCGACCGAACGCACCGTGACCGGAGGCCCGAACGCCGGGGCGTCGCAGTTCGGCCTGCCGGAGTACCAGGCCGTGCAACGGGCGGTCAAACGCGCGCCCGAACTGCGCAAGACCGACACGACCTGGAGCAAAGGCTGCACGCCGGCGCAGGTCGGGGGATGCATCTACGGCACCTGGTACCTGCTCGAACCCAAGCACGAAAAGGTGCTGCGCGGGCCGGAGGAAACCCGGAAGAACCTGTTCAGCGAAGGAAAGTACAAAGAAGGCCCGACCGTCAAGGCGGTGCGCGTGAACCCCGGCACGGTGCTCGTGCGTGCCCGCGCCGTGGAAAACGCCTCCGGCAAGGTCACCCAGCAGACTCCCAACAGCTGGTTCGTGATCAAGGACGCCCCGGTGCTGACGGGCGCCGATGTCAAGAACCCGACGCAGAGCTTCGACGAAGGCGCTGGCGGCACGGGCGCGCCGAACGTCACGTTCGGCTTCACCGGGCACGGCAAGAGCGTCTTTGAAAAGGTCACCAAGGAAATCGCCCACCGCGGCCAGGAAGCGCAGCTGCCGGGCGTCGGCAAGGAAGCGGCGCAGCAGCACTTCGCCGTCGTGCTCGACGAACAGCTGATCACGACGCCGTCGATCGACTACACCAAGTACCCGGAAGGCATCGACGCCGCGACCGGCTCGCAGATCTCCGGCGGCTTCACGATCACCTCGGCGCAGGAACTGGCCAACGAGCTGCAGTCCGGCGCGCTGCCGATCAAGCTCGAACCGATCTCCAACTCGCAGATCTCCGCGACGCTCGGAAAAACGGCGCTCAACCAAGGGCTGGTCGCCGGCCTCGTGGGATTCGGCATCGTCTGCCTGTTCCTGCTGCTGTTCTACCGCGTGCTCGGGGCGATCGCGATGGGCGGCCTGCTGATCTACGGGATCTACTTCTACGCGATGATCAAACTGATCCCGATCACGCTCACGCTGCCGGGGATCGCCGGGCTGATCCTGACGATCGGCGTCGCGGCCGACGCGAACATCGTGATCTTCGAGCGCGTCAAGGAGGAGATCCGCGGCGGAAGATCGATCATCTCCGGCATCGCCACGGGCTACAAACGCGGCTTTGCGGCGATCGTCGACGCCAACGTCGTCACGTTCATGACGGCGTTCATCCTGTTCGCGCTGGCCACCGCCGAAGTCAAGGGCTTTGCCTTCACGCTGGGCATCGGCACGTTGGTGTCGCTGTTCACGGCCGTGCTCGCGACGCAGGCCGCGCTCGGCGCGATGGGGCGCTCCAAACTGGTCACCCACCCCGCGGCGCTCGGCGCGGCGCGGCGCGGCAAAGGCTGGACGTTCGACTTCATGGGCGCGTCGAAGTGGTTCTTCTCGCTGTCGGGCACGATCCTTTTGATCGGCGCGCTGGCGATCGGTGGCAGGGGCCTGAACTTCGGCATCGACTTCAAGTCGGGCACGCGCATCGAGACCGCGTTCGTCCAGCCGGTCAGCGAGGGCCAGGTGGAATCGGTGATGAAATCGGCCGGCTACGGCGGCGTCGAGATCCAGAAAATCTCCAACAAGAGCATCGGCGGCGAGGGCTATCAGATCTCGACCAAGACGCTCGGCCCGCAGGGACTGAAAAAGGTCCGCTCGGCGCTGGAAACGCAGCTGCACACCAAGAACTTCTCCTCGACCTCGATCGGCCCCACGTTCGGCAAAACCGTGGCCAACAGCGCGATCATCGCGATCATCGCCTCGCTGCTGGTGATCTCCGCGTACATCGCGCTGCGCTTCGAGTGGAAGTACGCGATCCCGGTGCTGATCGCGTTGATGCACGACCTCCTGATCACGGCCGGCGTCTATTCGCTGACGGGCCGCGAAGTGACCACCTCGACCGTCGCCGCGCTGCTGACGATTCTCGGCTATTCGCTCTACGACACGATCATCGTGTTCGACCGTGTGCGCGAGAATGTGCCGCGCATGCCGCGCGCGGCGTTCTCGCAGATCGTCAACCGCTCGATGTCCGAGGTGCTGACCAGATCGCTGGCGACGAGCTTCTGCACGCTGCTGCCGGTGCTCGCGCTGCTGTTCTTCGGCGGCGACACGCTCAAGGACTTCGCCTTCGCGCTGATGGTCGGCGTGGCCTCGGGCGCGTACTCGTCGATCTTCATCGCCTCGCCAGTGCTCACGCACTGGAAGGAGCGCGAGGGCAGCTACCGCAGCCGTCGCGCGCGGATCGTGCGCGAGCTCGGCGCGGTGCCTGCGTACGCCACGGCGCTCGCCGGCGAGGCGGTCGACGTCGAGCCCGACCGCAAGCGCAAGCGAACGCGGAGTGGCAGCCTGAACGCTCCGGAGGCGCCGGGCGAGCAGATCTCGCGCGACGAGTTCCAGGAGCTGGTGCGCGACCTCGACGTCGAGGAGCGACCGGGCGCGGCCGTGCCCAATGGACGTGGCTCGGGTCGCCGGCGCGCGCCGGGCGGATCTGCGGGGACCGAGGTCGCCAAGCAGGCGTCCCCCGCCAAGCCCGAGCCTCCCCAGCGCGACCCCGCCGCGGACCTCACGCCGGAGGACCTCGTGCTCAAGGAAGACAAGCCGGCGCCGAAACGCAAAAGACCGCGCAACAAGCGCCACGGGAGACGCTGATGGGACTGCTCGCCTGGGTGATGATGGGCCTGGCCATCTGGCACTTCACGATCTTCCTGCCCGACCATTTCTGGGGCGGCATCGTCGGCGCGTTCGTCGGCTCGTTGGTCGGCGCGATCGTCGTCGGCGTGATCATCTACAGCGTCAAGGTCTCCGCGTTGAAGATCCCCGGCCAGAACGCCACGGACGTGAGCATCGTGCTGTATGCGATTCCGGGGGCGGTGATCGGCATGGCGCTGGTGTATCTCGAGGGAATGCGCCGCGAGCGGGCGCTCGCCGGCGCCGCCGCAGACGTTTAGCGCTGCGCAGCTGCGGCCCCGCGCGCACAACGGTTCCGTCTCGCCCTGACCGTAGTGTGGCCGCGATGCAGCCGCGCTTTGAGATCGCACCCTGTCCGCCCGAGGCGGTCGCTCGGCTGCGATCAGAGCTCGGCGTGAGCCGGGCGCTGGCGCAGGTGCTCGTGCGGCGCGGATACGACGCGCCCGAGCGCGCGCGTAGCTTCCTGGCGGCCGACGAGCGCCACCACCACACGCAGTTCGCCGGCATCGGCGAGGCCGTCGACGCGATCCTCGCGCACGTGCACGGCGCCCGGCGGATCACGATTCACGGCGACTACGACGTCGACGGGGTGTGCTCGACGGCGATCCTGGTGCGCGCGCTGCGTGCGCTGGGAGCCGACGTGGACTCCTACCTGCCCGATCGCGCGAGCGACGGCTACGGGCTGGGCGATGCGACGGTGCGGCGGCTGGCGGCGCGCGGAACCCAGCTGCTGGTGACCGTGGACTGCGCGATCACGGCGGTCGAGCAGGTCGAGCTCGCACACGGGCTGGGCATGCAGGTGGTCGTCACCGACCATCACTCGCCGCGCGCCGACGGGCGCCTGCCGAA
This sequence comes from Solirubrobacteraceae bacterium, assembly GCA_035286505.1. GTDB lineage: Bacteria > Actinomycetota > Thermoleophilia > Solirubrobacterales > Solirubrobacteraceae > Palsa-744. The sequence continues at coordinate 5,015 of DATHJQ010000270.1, forward strand.
CGCGCCGATCGTGCACCCGGCCGTTTGCGGCTATCCCTGCCCGGAGCTGTGCGCGACGGCTGTCGCCTACAAGCTCGCGCAAGCCCTGTTCGAGGCCGCCGGCCGCGACGTCGACGAGCTCGAGCAGGATCTCGAGCTGGTGGCGCTGGCGACGATCGCCGATGTGGTGGCGCTGGTCGGCGAGAACCGCACGCTCGTACGCCGCGGGCTGCGAGCGCTGATGGGCGCGGCCGGGGTCGATCCGAGCCGTGTCGGCGAGCGCGCCGTCGCATTCGCGCTGGCGCCGCGCATCAACGCCGCCGGGCGCATGTATCGCGCAGACGCCGGCCTGGAGCTGCTGCTGACCGACAGCGAGGAACGCGCGCGGGAGATCGCCGCAGAGCTCGATCGCGCCAACGCCGAGCGCCGGGACGTCGAGACACGGATTCGCTGGGAGGCCGAAGCGCAGATCGCCGAGTTGGGCGAGCAGGCGGCGTACGTGCTTGCGGCCGAGGGATGGCACGCGGGCGTGATCGGCATCGTGGCGGCGCGCCTGGTCGAGCGCCACCACAGGCCCGTCGTGCTGATCGCGCTGGACGGGGCGCGTGGCAGGGGCTCGGGACGCAGCATCGGCGCGTTTGACCTGCTGGCGGGGCTGAACGCCTGCGCCGAGCACCTGATTGGCCACGGCGGGCATCGTGCGGCGGCGGGGCTGGAGATCGACAGCGCGTGCGTGCAGGCGTTCGCGGCGGCGATGCGCGCGCACGCCGACAGCGTGCTGACGCAGGCCGACGCGACTTTGGTCGAGCACGTCGACACGATCGTCGGTGGCGACGAGCTGGGGATGGAGCTCGCCGAGGAGCTGCAGTCGCTGGCGCCGTTCGGGCGCGCCAACCCAGGCGTGTCGCTGATGGTCGAGGACGCGACCTTCTGCGACGGCCGCGCGATGGGCGAAGGCAAGCATGTGCGCTTCACCGTGCGCTCGCGCGGCGCGTGTGCGCGGGCGGTCGCCTTCGGCGCGGGCGGTGCGCTGCCGGTCGAGGAGCACACGCCGGTGCAGGCGACGTTCACGCTGGAGGTCAACGAGTGGCGCGGCGTGTCCGAGCCGCGCCTGGTCTTGCGCCACGCGATCGCCGCGCCCCGGGCGATCGAGGCTGCAAGGTTGCGCTCAGGCGAGGAGACCAAGCCGCCGCGCGCCGATCGGGAGAACGAGGACGAGCTGGTTCTCTTCGCGCTGCCCTAGCGCCTTCAATCCCGGTAGGACGTCCCCTACCCTATGACCATGGCCGTGGCAAAGGATCCAAACAGCCCGCAGAGCACGGAGCTCGCCGAGGAGCCTCGGCCCGCACGCGCGCCCGAGCCCGGATTGCATGGTTCGGGATCGTTGGGATCAGAGCGCGGCGCGGGGCTGCTCGCCGCCCAGGAGGCTCGCCCGAGCCGGCCGGCGCGACTCGACCTGTCAGAGCCAGAGCGACGGCTGCTGGCAGACCTGTTCGCGATCGTCTCCGAGCACGCGGCGGACTCCGCCGTGGAGATCGACCGCACGCGCGTGCAGGACGCGTTCGTGTTCGCCTGCGAGCATCACGCCGCGCAGCGGCGCAAGTCGGGCGAGGACTTCATCGTTCACCCCGTCGGCGTGGCGCGGATCTGCGCGGGCATGCGCCTGGACACCGAGACGCTGTGCGCGGCGCTGCTGCACGACACCGTCGAGGACACCTCGGCGTCGATCGCAGAGGTGCGCGAGCGCTTCGGCGAGGAGATCGCTCAGATCGTCGACGGCGTGACCAAGCTGACGGGCATCAGCTTCCAGTCCCACGACGAGGCGCAGGCGGAGAACTACCGCAAGATGATGGTCGCGATGGCCACCGATGTGCGGGTCATCCTGATCAAGCTCGCCGATCGCCTGCACAACATGCGCACGATCGAGGCGATGTCCAAGCAGAAGCAGATGGAGAAGGCGCGCGAGACGCTGGAGATCTACGCGCCGCTGGCGCACCGCCTGGGAATCCACGCGATCAAGTGGGAGCTCGAGGACCTCGCGTTCGCGACGCTGCACCCGCGCAAGTACCAGGAGATCAAGGGGCTCGTCGCCCAGCAGCGCGACGACCGCGAGGGCTATGTGAGCCAGGCCGGCGAATACCTGTCGCGCGAGCTAGCCGAGTTGGGCATCCAGGCGCAGATCGCCGGACGTGCCAAGCATTTTTATTCGATTTATTCAAAGATGACGAAGAAGGGGCGCGAGTTCAACGAGATCTACGACCTCACGGCGATGCGCGTGATCGTCGACTCGGTGAAGGACTGCTACGGCACCGTCGGCGTTATCCATTCGCTGTGGAAGCCGCTGCCCGGGCGCTTCAAGGACTTCATCGCGATGCCCAAGTTCAACATGTACCAGTCGCTGCACACGACCGTGATCGGACCCGAGGGGCGACCGCTGGAGATCCAGATCCGCACGCAGGAGATGCACGAGATGGCCGAGTTCGGCGTCGCCGCCCACTGGGTCTACAAGGTCGGGCCCAACGGCGACGCGGGCGCCGGCGCCGAGGGCGATGGCGGCGGCGACGACGCGAAGCTGAAGTGGCTGCGCTCGATGCTCGACTGGCAGAAGGAGCTGTCGGACCCCCGCGAGTTCATGGAGACGCTGCGCACGGACCTGTTCGAGGAAGAGGTCTTCGTGTTCACGCCCAAGGGTCAGGTCAAGTCGCTGGCGGCGGGCGCAACGCCGCTGGACTTCGCCTATGAGGTGCACACGGAGATCGGCCACCGCTGCGTGGGCGCGCGCGTCAACGGCAAGATCGTGCCGCTGCACTACGAGCTGCGCTCTGGCGACATCGTGGAGATCCTCACGGCCAAGCGCGAGCGCGGACCCTCGCGCGACTGGCTGGCGATGGTCAAGACGACGCGCGCGCGCAACAAGATCAAGGCGTGGTTCAAGGCCGAGTCGCGCCAGGACACAGAGCACACCGGGCGCGACCTGCTGCAGGAGCACCTGCGCAAACAGGGCCTGCCCGCGCAGAAGATCACCGGCTCGGCGATCCTCGCCGACGTGATCCGCGAGGTCGGCTACCGCAAGGCCGACGACTTCTACATCGCGCTGGGCGCCGCGAAGATCTCGCCGAAGCTGGTCGTCGGCAAGGTGATGCAGCGCCTGAAGCAGGGCGAGGCGGCCGACGGCGGCGACACCGCCGCCGACCTGCTGCGCGTCGGGCGCCAGCGACGGCGCCCGACGAAGTCCTCCGAGCAGTACGGCATCAAGGTCGACGGCGTGGAGGACGTGATGCTGCGCCTGGCCAAGTGCTGTCGCCCGGTGCCCGGCGATGAGATCGTCGGCTACATCTCACTCGGTCGCGGGATCACGATCCACCGCAAGGACTGCCCCAACGCCGCGCTGCTGGGAAAGGACCCGGAGCGTTTCACGAACGTGTCTTGGGATGGAGATCAATCGACCGCCTTCGTCGTGGAAATCCAGATCGATGCGTGGGATCGACACCGCCTGCTGGAGGACCTGTCGCGAGTTTTCTCGGAGTCCGGCGCGAACATCCTGGAAGCGCGCTGCCTGTCCACGCCGCCGATGGTCAAGAACCGCTTCGTCGTGGAGGTCGCCGACACGCACACGCTGAAGGGCGCGATCACGCGCATGCGCAACATCGACTCCGTCTTCGACGCCTACCGCGTCATCCCCGGCGGCGGTTAGGCGCACACTGGCCGGCGCTGGCCGATCTCCGATCGGTCGGCGTCCTCGGTCGCTCGCGTGCCGATCGTCGATCAGATGCGATCGACTGATCGGCCAGCACGCCACGCTCCCTGCTGGCCGATCTTCGATCGGCGCCTCGCTTGGCCAGTGTCCGCCTAACGAGGCCAGTGTCCCGCCGAACGAGGTTCAGGAGACGACGTTGAGCGCGCCCGGCAGGATCGAGTAGCGCGCCTCGTCGACCTCGCCGAGGAAGTCGCCGTCGACCTGCAGCGGCAGCGCGCGGCCGTCGGCGCTGCGCACGGTCAGCTCGGTGAGCTGCTCCAGGCCGGTTACGTTGCGGTGGTCGACGACGCGCCAGCGACGGAGCATGGCGCGCATGCCGATCAGCGACACGCCGAGCGGCGTTGCGCGGTGCACGACGGCGCTGACCAGACGGCCGGAGTCCAGCGACGCGCCGGCGGCGATTTCCACCGGTCGGTCGTTGAAGTAGGTGAACGGCGAGCCGTTCTGGACGATCGTCGTGACTGCCTGCAGCGTGCGCTGGCCGTCGTCGACGTGCATCCTTGGCGCGCCGACGAGGTAGCGCCGCGCGAAGGAGACCAGCGCCTGCCAGGTGAAGAAGTAGGGACCGAAGCGGGCCTTCAGGTGAGGGCGCGCGTCGACGCGCTGCACCACGCTTGCATCCAGGCCGACGCCCGAGTTGAACGTGAAGCAGCGCCCGTTGACGACGCCGAGGTCGACCCGGCGCACGCGCCAGTCGTCGGCCATCGCGAGCACGTGCTCGGTGGCGTCGATGAGCTCGCCCGGGATGCCGAGCATCCTGGCGAAGACGTTGGCCGAGCCGCCGGGCAGCGCGCACAGCGGCGTCTGCGAGCCGCGCAGCCCGTTTGCGGCCTCGTTGACCGTGCCGTCGCCGCCGAAGGCGACGACCACGTCATAGCCGTCGGCTACGGCCCGGTGGCCGAGCTCGGTGGCGTGGCCGCGCGCCTTGGTGTCGACGGCCTCGACCTCGAAACGACCCTGCAGCGCATGGACGACGAGCTTTCGCATGCCGTCGGAGACCGTCGCCGCGTGCGGGTTGACGATCAGCAGCATGCGCCGCCTGGGTGCCGCCGCGGCCGCCTGCAGGCAGGCGCCGGTCTCGGCAAAGCGTCCGTTCTGCCTGCCGAGGCGGTCGCTCTGCTCGCGCGTGGGCGTGCTCATCTTCACCGGGCTACACCGCCGCGTGGCAAGCGTTACCGTCCCGACGAAGCTGCGCGGCTGGGCGGGTCTTGACAGAGAAACGACGCACCCCGCCGCCGAGATCGTTGCTAGACTGCCGCGCAACAGATGTACACATCCAGAGGGGTGGAGGGCCTGGCCCTGCGAAACCCCGGCAACCACCGCCAAGTCACAGGCGGGAAGGTGCCAATTCCAGGTGATGTGTGGCCCGGGCTTCGCGCTCTTCGCCACACGTGACAAGGCGAAGGTCTAGCGAAGGAGCCCCCAAATGCCAGCAAGTCATCTGCAGTGCAAGGAGTGCAAGACGGAGTATCCGCTCGAGGCGCTGTACGTCTGCGAGCAGTGCTTCGGTCCGCTGGAGGTCGCATACGACCACAGCCGCATCGGCGAGGACGTCGCCGCGCTGCGCCGACGCATCCAGGGTGGCCCGCAGAACATCTGGCGCTACGCCGACTTCCTGCCGACCACGGCCTACGGCCGCGGTGCCCCCGGCGGCCCTCTCGTCCCGTCGGCTAGCGGAGGCTCCACTCGTCTCGGCCTGCCGGCCGGCTGCACGCCGCTGATCCGCGCCGACCGTCTCGCCGAGCGCCTGGGCCTGGGCGAGGTGTGGGTAAAGAACGACGCGGCCAACCCGACGCACTCGTTCAAGGATCGCGTCGTGTCTGTAGCCGTCACGCGCGCTCGCGAGCTGGGCTTTCAGACGATCGCCTGCGCTTCCACGGGCAACCTGGCCAACTCGGTAGCCGCGCACGGCGCCGCGCTGGGACTCGACTCCTACGTCTTCATCCCGGCCGACCTGGAGGAGCAGAAGGTGCTCGCGACGGGCGTCTACGGGACCAAGCTCGTGGGCGTGGAGGGCAACTACGACGACGTCAACCGCCTGTGCACCGAGCTGTGCGCCGAGCGCGAGTGGGCGTTCGTGAACATCAACCTGCGTCCCTACTACGCCGAGGGGTCCAAGACGCTGGCCTTCGAGATCGCCGAGCAGCTGGGTTGGGAGCTGCCCGACCGCTG
>DATHJQ010000271.1:0-6229 GCA_035286505.1 Solirubrobacteraceae bacterium
CGCCGCGACGCTTGACGCGATCCGCGACGCGGTCCGCGCCGGCGAGCTCTCCAGCGCGCACGACATCGCCGAGGGCGGCTTCCTCGTCGCGGTCGCGGAGTCGGCGCTGGCCGGCGGCCTCGGCGCGGCGCTCGACCTCGGCGACGCCGACGCCCACTCCGATCCTCGCCCCGGCGCCAGCCCCGCCGCCGCCGCCGCCGGCGGCGATGCGACGAGCGAGCGTGTCTCCGTGTCGCTGGACGAGCTCGCGCGAGCTCACGCGAGGCTCGCGGAGCTGTTCACCTAATGCGCCGAGGGGTAGCGATGGTATTCACACGAGCTGGCACTATCGCGCCAGGCAGACGAGGTCGCGCCAGGTGCGAGCGATCGCGCGCCAACTTGCAAATACCATTGCTATCGCGGCGCGAAAACCAAGACACACGAGACACGCCCGGCGCCGGCGCGCCACCCGGTCACGGCGCCCCGCGACCCCCTGCTAGCGTGTGCTCGTGATGCGTTCGCAAGGGGCGCCCGGAGGGCGGCCGTCTTCATCAGAGGGGACAGCCGGACGCTGGCCCGACGATCATCCTCGCGACGAGTGCGGAGTGTTCGGACTGTATGCGCCCGGTCACGAGGTGTCGAGGTTGTCGTACTTCGCCCTCTACGCGCTGCAGCACCGCGGGCAGGAGTCGGCGGGCATCGCGGCGGCCGACCGCAACGGTCACATCATCACGCGCCGCGAGCTCGGCCTGGTCAACCAGGTGTTCTCCGAGAACGACCTGCGCACGCTCGCCGGCGAGCTGGCGATCGGGCACGTGCGCTACTCGACGACGGGCTCGAACGCCTGGGAGAACTCTCAGCCGGTGCAGCGCTCGCAGGGCACCAACGGCTCGCGTCTGGAGCTGGCGCTGGCGCACAACGGCAACCTGATCAACGCGGTGCAGCTGCACAACGAGATGCTCGACGACGGCGTCACGTTCAGCTCGACGTCCGATTCGGAGATCATCGCCGCGCTGATCGCCACGCACCACGCGGAGTCGGTCGAGGACGCGATCGCCGAGATCATGCCGCGCCTGCGCGGCGCCTTCTCGACGGTCGTGATGACCAAGGACCGCGTCGTCGCCTTCCGCGACCCGCACGGGCTGCGCCCGCTGTCGATCGGCGTGCTGCCGGAGACCGCCGAGGGCGAGCACGGCGCCGACGGGCCCGATCCCGACCGAAGCCGGGTGACACGCGCCTCCGGCGCTGGCCGATTCGGGGATGCGAGCGGAGCGAGTGTCTCCCCCATCGGTCCCCATTCTGACCAGCGCTACTGCGTGGCCAGCGAGTCGTGCGCCTTCGACATCATCGGCGCCAAGCTGCTGCGCGACGTGCAGCCGGGCGAGATGGTCACGCTCGGCGAGGAGGGCCTGACCAGCCGCATGGTGGCGCCCGGCGGCAGGCGCGCGTTCTGCGTCTTCGAGTACATCTACTTCGCGCGCCCGGACTCGCGCATGAGCGACCAGGTGCTGCAGGTCGCGCGCGGGCGCATGGGCGAGATCCTGTGGCGCGAGGCGCCCGTCGAGGCCGACCTGGTGATCGCCGTGCCCGACTCGGGCAACCCCGCGGCGCGCGGGCTGGCGCGCGCCGCCGGGCTGCCTCAGGACGACGGCTTCGTCAAGAACCGCTACGTCGCGCGCACGTTCATCCAGCCCGGACAGGAGCTGCGCAAGCACGGGCTGCGGCTGAAGTTCAACCCGCTGCCGGAGGTGATCGCGGGCAAGCGCCTGGTCGTCGTCGACGACTCGATCGTGCGCGGCAACACGACGCGCCAGATCGTGCAGATGCTGCGCGACGCCGGCGCCGCCGAGGTGCACATGCGCATCTCCGCGCCGCCGATCAAGCACCCCTGCCACTACGGCATCGACATGTCAACGCGCGAGGAGATGATCGCGCACGGGCGCAGCACCGAGGAGGTCGCCGCCGAGCTCGGCTGCGACTCGCTGCACTACCTGTCGCTGCAGGGCGTCTACGAGGCCGTGCGCGGCGAGCGCGCCACGCACTGCGACGCCTGCTTCACCGGCGAGTACCCGCTCGCCGACAGCGACGGCGCGGCCGGCAAGCACTCGCTGGAGGACGACCAGATCCTCCCGCTCGTCAAGGCCTGAGCGCGTCTAACCGAGGTGGTCGCGGCGGGCGCCCGCGGCGTCGTTGTAGCGGTTGCTGTAGGGACGGCGCAGGATCATCTCGGCGCTGCGCCCGGTGCGCAGGGCGTAGCCGAGCGCGGCCACGACGACCAGCGTGATGAGGATGGCTGTGAACATTGGAGCTTCCTTTCGCTTGCGGCTCGCACCGCCTCCAACCCTCTCGAACCATTCAAGGGCACAGGGCAAAGACCCTCTGTGAGCTTGCTCACAGCTATCGTGCCCGGCGTGGCCGAGCAGCTTCCGATCGCCGTGCTCGTATCCGGCGCCGGCACGAACCTGCAGGCGCTGCTGGACACGGTGCACGGGCGCGAGGCGCGCATCGTCGCCGTCGCGTCGAGCGCCGCCGACGCGCCGGCGCTCGCGCGAGCGGGCGAGCGCGACGTGCCGGCGGCGGTGTTCGCCCGCGGCGACTACGCCGACCGCGCCGCGCGCGACGACGCGTTGGCCGACTGGCTGATCGAGCGCGGCGCACGGCTGGTCGTGCTTGCCGGCTACATGGAGCTGCTCGGGCCGGCCTTCCTCGCGCGCTTCTCCGGCGCGGTCATCAACGTGCACCCCTCACTGCTCCCCGCGTTCCCGGGAATCGGCGCGGTCGCGCAGGCGCTGGCGTACGGCGTGCACGTGTTCGGCGTGACCGTGCACTTCGTCGACGACGGCGTCGACACGGGCCCGGTGATCCTGCAGCGCGCCGTCGAGCTGCCCGACGCGCACGAGGAGCGCGAGGTGCTGGAAGCGCTGCGACCGCTCGAGCACGCGCTGCTGCCGCAGGCCGTGCGTCTGTTCGCACGCGGCGCGCTGCGGCTCGACCCCGCCGACCCGCGCCACCCGCTCGCCGCGCGCCCGGCCGGCGCCGTCGCCGACTGGCCCGCGGGCTTGCGCGTCGCCCGCCCCGCGCGCGGCCGCGGCGAGGCGAACGGGCCGGACGAGGCGCGCGGCGTGGGCGAGGGATAGGCTCTGAGCGTGCTCTCCGAACGCGAGACTCAGAGCCCCTCGGACGCCGGGATCGAGCGTTCGGCCGCGGGCGAGGTGCGCGTGCGCCGGGCGCTGCTGTCGGTGTCGGAGAAGGCCGGCATCGTGGACTTCGCGCGCGGGCTGGACGAGCTGGGCGTGAAGATCGTCTCGACGGGCGGCACGGCGCGCGAGCTGGCCGACGCGGGCATCGCCTCGCGCGACATCGAGGACTTCACGGGCTTTCCGGAGATGATGGATGGGCGCGTGAAGACGCTGCACCCGCGCCTGTATGCGGGCCTGCTGGCAAAGCGCGACAACGACGACCACCTGCAGGCCGCGGCGCAGCAGCGCATCGAGCAGGTCGACCTGGTCTGCGTGAACCTGTATCCGTTCGAGCAGACGGTCGCGCGCGGCGACGCCGACGAGCAGGAGATCGTGGAGAACATCGACATCGGCGGCCCGACGATGATCCGCGCGGCGGCCAAGAACAGCCAGTTCGCGGCGGTCGTCGTCGACCCGGCCGATTACGAGGACGTGCTCGGCGAGCTGCGCGACGCCGAAGGGCGCCTGTCGATCGACACGCGCACGCGCCTCGCGGCCAAGGCGTTCGCCTGCACGGCGCGCTATGACGCAGCGATCGCCACGTGGTTTGCGCGGCGCACCTACGAGGGCTTCCCGCCGACGTGGAACGACGCCTATGAGAAGGTGTCAGACCTGCGCTACGGCGAGAACCCGCACCAGCGGGCGGCCTTCTACGCGCGCGCTGGCTCGCCGACGCACCTGCTCGAAGGCGTGCGCCAGCTGCACGGCAAGGAGCTGTCGTTCAACAACCTGCTCGACCTCAGCTCGGCGCGCGAGCTGGTCGAGGACTTCGACGGCCCGGCCTGCGCGATCGTCAAGCACAACAACCCCTGCGGCGCTGCGATCGCGTCGACCGTGCAGGCGGCCTACGAACGCGCCTTCGCATGCGATCCGCAGAGCGCCTATGGCGGCGTCATCGCGGTCAACCGGCGCATCGACGTCGCATGCGCGCGGCAGCTTTCCGAGCAGTTCATCGAGGTGCTGCTGGCGCCCGGCTTCGAGCCCGACGCACTGGCTGTGCTCGGCGAGAAGAAGAACGTGCGCCTGCTCGAGCTCGCGCACTGGCCACCGCCCGCGCATGAGGTCGAAGGCAAGCCGGTGATCGGCGGCCAGCTCGTGCAGACGCGCGACGTGGTCTCTGAGACGCGCGAGCAGATGCGCGTGCTGACCGACCGTCAGCCCGACGAGGCGCAGTGGCGCAGCCTGCTGTTCGCGTGGAAGGTCTGCCGCCATGTTCGCTCCAATGCGATCGTGATCGTGGCGGGTGGCGAGGACTGCGACGACGCCGGCGCGGCGCGGTGCGCCACGATCGGCATCGGCGCCGGGCAGATGAGCCGGGTGGACGCCGTGCGCATCGCCATCGAGAAGGCCCGGGCCGCCCAGCCCGAGCTGCTCGCCGGCTCGGTGCTCGCGTCCGACGCCTTCTTCCCGTTCGCCGACGGTCCCCAGCTGGCCATCGACGCGGGCGTCACCGCGATCGTGCAGCCGGCCGGGTCGGTGCGCGACGAGGACGTCGTCGCCGCCACCCAGCAGGCCGGTGTCGCGATGGTGGCGACCGGCGTGCGCCACTTCCGCCACTGAAGCCGCTCGGCCGCGGCCCTCCCGAGACGGATCTTGCGCACATGCGGGACTGGAACGCTCGCCGCCCTCGGCCACGCGCCGCCTAAGGTGCAGGGACTTGAAATAATGTAGATAACGATATATCGTGACGGTACTTTGATAGATCACGATAGGAGAGCAAGATGCATGGGATTCATTCGACGGGCGAGGGACGCTGCGGACGCGGCCGCCATCGCCATCACGGGTTCGGCGGCTTCGGTCCGGGCGGCGGGCCGCGCGGTCGCGGGCGCAAGGCGCGCCGTGGCGACATCCGCACGGCGGCGCTGCTGCTGCTCGCCGAGGAGCCGCGCAACGGCTACCAGATCATGCAGGAGGTGGAGGAGCGCAGCGACGGCGTCTGGCGTCCGAGCCCCGGCTCGGTCTACCCGGCGCTTTCACAGCTCGAGGACGAGGGCCTGATCCGCACCGACGAAGCCGACGGGCGCAAGCTGTTCGCGCTCACCGACACCGGTCGAGCGTACGTGCAGGAGCGCGACACGGACAAGCCGGCGCCGTGGGAGCAGATGAGCGGCGAGATGTCAAACGAGGCGCACGAGCTGGGAAAGCTGATGCGCGAGCTCGCGTCGGCGTTCGTGCAGGTCATGCGCACGGGCGGCAACGAGCAGATAGGCAAGGCGCGCGAGGTGCTGACGACGGCGCGCCGCGACCTCTACCGGATCCTCGCCGACGGCGAGCCGGGAGGCGAGTCCTAAGGCTGGTCGAGCGCCTTCGCCGCCACGCCCAGCAGCGGGTCCTGCCCATTGGTCTGATTGGCGTCGGCGGCGAGGCGCATCGCCTCGTCGAGCTGCGCCGTGTCGCCGCGGGCCTGACGTTCGGTCAGCGGCTGCAGCAGGCCGCGCAGCGCGAGCATCGGCCCGACCCAGCGCGGCGCCCACACACGCGCCGAGCGGCGCTCGATGCCGCGCTCGATGGCGTCGATCGCCTTGGACAGCGGCGCCGGGTTGCGGATGAACCCGGGCAGGCGTCCGGTCATCGCTTCGGCCGACGGCTCGGCGAAGGCGGCGCGCACGAGATCGGTGTCGAGAAAGCCGAAGTAGGCGCAGCCGACCATCGCGCCGCTCGAGGTCATCTCCATGCGCAGTGCATCTGACAGGGCCTCGACGCCGGCCTTGGCGGCGGTGTACGGGCCCATCATCGGGCCGTGAGAGATGGCGCTCAGCGAGGAGATGTTCAGCAGGTAGCCGCGCCGCTTGGCGATCTGCTCGATGACCGCGCGGTCGGTGCGCCACACGCCGAGCAGGTTGACCGCGAGCGTGCGCTCGACCTGCTCGACCGGCGCCGTCGCCAGCGCGCCCGTGAAGGCGATGCCTGCGTTGGCGATCGCCACGTCGATCGCGCCGAAGCGCTCGACGGTCGCCTCGACGGCGCGCTGCAGGGCATGGAGGTCGGTCACGTCGACCTCAATGCTCATG
>DATHJQ010000272.1:0-5420 GCA_035286505.1 Solirubrobacteraceae bacterium
CCGGCAGGATCGGCTGCATCGGCTTCTGCATGGGCGGTCGCTACACGCTGCTGTTCGCCTGCGCCAGCGACCGCCTCAACGCGGCCGTCGACTGCTGGGGCGGATTCATCGACCGCGCCACGCCGGAGCAGCGCTCGACGCCCGCCCGCCCGACGCCGCCGCTGGAGCTGGCCGAGAAGCTCGGCTGCCCGCTGCTGGCCGCCGTCGGCGCCGAGGACCACAACCCGTCGCCGCAGCTCGGCGCGCAGCTGCGCGACAAGGCCGTCGAGAGCGGCCAGGAGGTCAAAGTCGACGTCTACGACGGCGCCGGCCACGCCTTCTTCGCCGACTACCGACCGACTTACCGTCCCGAGCCGGCGGCCAAGCTGTGGGCCGAGCTGGTGCCGTTCCTGCACAGACACCTGCAGGCGGGCTGACCGCGGGCGCGCGACGAAGCGTTCATATAGTGCGGGGGGTCAAACAGGCGACGACAAGGGGAGCTGTCGTGGAGCGCAAGTGGTGGACGCTGATCGCCGTATCCGTGGCGATCTTCATGCTGCTCTTGGACATCACCGTCGTCAACGTCGCGCTGCCCGACATCCAGCGCTCGCTGCACTCGAGCTTTCAGGACCTGCAGTGGGTCGTCAACGCCTACTCGCTGACGCTGGCCGCGTTCCTGCTCACGTCCGGCGCGCTCGCCGACCGCTTCGGCCGGCGCCTGGTGTTCGTCACCGGCTTGGTCGTCTTCACGCTCTCCTCCGCCGCCTGCGGCCTGGCCGGCTCGCCGCTCGCGCTCAACCTCGCGCGCGCCGTGCAGGGCACCGGCGGCGCGATGATGTTCGCCACCTCGCTCGCGCTGATCGCCGGCGCCTTCCACGGCAAGGAGCGCGGTCTCGCCTTCGGCGTGTTCGGCGGCGTGATCGGCGGCGCCGTCGCCATCGGGCCGATCGTCGGCGGCGTCATCACCTCGGGCATCGGCTGGGAATGGATCTTCTTCGTCAACGTGCCCATCGGCGCCGCCGCCGTCGCGCTGACGCTCACGCAGGTCTCCGAGTCGCGCGACCCCGACGCGCGCGGCGTCGACTGGCTCGGCCTGCTGACGTTCAGCGGCTCGCTGTTCCTGCTCGTGTTCGCGCTGATCCAGGGCAACGAAAAGGGCTGGGGCTCGACGCGCATCGTCAGCTTCCTCGTCGCCTCGGCCGTGCTGATCGTGCTGTTCGTCGTCGTCGAGCGCCGCCAGCAGCGCCCGATGCTCGACCTGACGCTGTTTCGCCGGCCCGCCTTCGCCGGCGCGAGCATCGTCGCCTTCGCCATCTCCTCCTCCATGTTCGCCATGTTCCTCTACCTCACCCTGTACATCCAGGACGTGCTCGGCTACGGCCCGCTGCAGGCCGGTCTGCGCTTTTTGCCGATCACCCTGCTGTCCTTCTTCGTCGCGCCGATCGCCGGGCGCCTGTCCGTGCGCGTCCCCGTGCGCCTGCTGCTCGGCGTCGGCCTGCTGCTCGTCAGCGCCGGCCTGCTGGCGATGACCGCCGTCGACGCGAGCTCGGGCTGGACCGTGCTCGTCCCCGGTTTCCTGCTCGCCGGCGCCGGCATCGGCTTGATCAACCCGCCGCTCGCGTCCACGGCCGTGGGCGTCGTCCACCACTCGCGCAGCGGCATGGCCTCGGGCATCAACAACACCTTCCGCCAGGTCGGCATCGCCACCGGCATCGCCGGCCTCGGCGCGATCTTCCAGCACGACGTCACTCACGACACCGCCGCCGCGCTGTCCGGCGGGCCGGGTCGCGAAGTCCTGCGCGCAGCGCACGGCAAGCTGAACACCGCGCTCGTCTCCGGCGAAATCGGACACATCGCGCGCGCGCTGCCCACGCCCGCGCGTGACGCGCTGCTGCACTCCTACCGCGTCGGTTTCACGCAGGCCTTCTCCAGCATCCTACTGATCGCCGCCTGCGTCGCGCTCGTCGGCTCCGCCTTCGCGTTCGCGCTCGTGCGCAGCCGCGACTTCGTCGTCTCCGCGGAGCCCGCGGCCGAGGGCGAAGCGGCGCCCGCGGGCGCCGTCGGCTGAGCTTCGTCTCGTCCTCGGCGGCTTGCGCGTCACGCCGCGCGCGATCCATCCTGGCCGGCAATGCCGGCCTTTCATCGAAAAATCAGCGATCCCGGCGCTCGTAGCCCGGGCAGCTCAGCACCGGCACGCGCGGGTAGCGCGGATAAGCTGGATCCACTCGCGAGCGCGTGCACAGCGAGAACACCGACCCGCGCGTGTTGCGCACCTCCTGCTGGTGTGAGCACGTGTCGCACAGGCCGGCTCTCGCGCCGGGGCTCGGCGGTGACGGGCGCCGCTCGGGCATGAGCCAAGCTTAGGCCCAGCCGGCGGCGGCGTCAGCGATCGGCGGCGGGCGCCTGCCATAATCGTTGCCCATACAACTATGACCACCTTCTACCGACTGCTCGGCTTCCTGCGTCCCTACAAGCGCGGGCTGGCCATCTCCTGGCTGCTGGCCAGCCTCGCGATGGTCGTCACCGTGCTGATCCCCCACTTCACCGGATCGGCCGTTGAAGCGATCAAGCGCGGCACGCGTCACGGCCAGCACCACGAGCTCGCCGCGCGCGCACACGACCGCCACACGCTGCTCGTGCTCGCGCTGGTCATCGTCGCCATCGTGCTCGCGCGCTGGCTGTTGACCTACATGCGCCGCATGATCGCCGGGCGCGTGTCGCTGGGCATCGAGTACGACCTGCGCCAAGGCCTCTACGCGCATCTGCAGCGCCTGGAGCTCGGCTTCTTCGACCGCCAGCAGACCGGGCAGCTGATGTCGCGCGCGACCGTCGACCTGCAGGCGGTGCGCTTCTTCCTCGGCTACGGGCTCGTGTTCATCCTGCAGTCGGCGCTCACGCTGCTGCTCGCCGGAGCCGCCATGATCGCCATCAACCCCGGACTCGGCCTGATCGCCATCGCGCCCGTGCCGTTCGTCGTGCTCATCTCCCAGCGCTACGGTCGCACCGCGCGCCCGGCCATCCAAGAGGTCCAGCAGCGCATAGCCGAGCTGACCGCCGACGCCGAGGAGAACATCTCCGGCGTGCGCGTCGTCAAGTCCTTCGCGCGCGAGCCCCATCAGATGCAGCGCTTTCGCCACTCGGTCTCGCGCGTGTTCGACCAGTCGATGGTCGCCACGCGCCTGGAGGCCAAGTTCAACCCGGCCATCGGCTTTCTGCCGCAGCTCGGCCTCGCGGCCGTGCTGCTGCTGGGCGGGCGCAGCGTCATCCACGCGCACCTCACGCTCGGGCAGTTCACGCAGTTCTACCTCTACCTGAACATGCTCATCGGGCCCATGCGCTCGCTCGGCGTCACGCTCGGCCTCGCCCAGCGCGCCACCGCCTCCGGCGCGCGCATCTTCCAGGTGCTCGACCGCCAGCCGCGCATCGTGCAGCCGCCCGACGCGCCCGAGCTGGCCGCCGGCAACGGCCACGTGCAGTTTCGCGACGTCACGCTGCGCTACGACGAAGCCGACGACTTCGGCGCCGTGCACTCCGTGCGCGAGCTCTCGCTCGACCGCGACAGCGACGGCAGCGCCTCCGTCCCGCGCGCCGCGCGCGCGGTGCTCTGCGACGTCGATCTCGACGTCCCCGCCGGCACGACCGTCGCGCTCGTCGGCGCCACCGGCTCGGGCAAGACCAGCCTCGTCTCGCTGATCTCGCGGCTCTACGACGCCAGCGAGGGGCGCGTGCTGCTCGACGGCTCCGACGTGCGCGAGGTCGAGCTGACCTCGCTGCGCAAAGCCGTCGCCGTCGTCTCAGACGACCCCTTCCTGTTCTCCGCCAGCGTCGCCGAGAACATCGCCTACGGGCGTCCGGGCGCGAGCATCGAGGACGTCGAAGCAGCCGCGCGTCGCGCGCAGGCATACGACTTCGTCGCGCGCCTGCCCCAGGGCTTTGACACGCGCGTCGGCGAGCGCGGGCTGTCGCTGTCGGGCGGGCAGCGACAGCGCATCGCCATCGCCCGCGCGCTGCTCGCCGACCCGCGCGTGCTGATCCTCGACGACGCCACCTCGGCAGTCGACGCCTCGACCGAGCAGAGCATCAAGCTCGCGCTCGACGAGGCCATGGCCGGGCGCACGACGTTCGTCATCGCACACCGCCTCTCCACCATCTCGCTGGCCGACGAGATCGTCGTGCTCGACCACGGCCGCGTGATCGCCCACGGCGACCACGAGCAGCTGCTCGACGCCTCTGCGCTGTATCGCGAGATCGTCGAGAAGGGCCTGCCCGACCAGGTGTTCCTCACGCGCAAGCCGCGCGAACCGGAGGTCAGCGGACTGTGAGCCCGATGGTCGGCAGGGGCTATGGACCGCAGTGGACCGGGGAGCGCGCCAGCCGCGGCACGCGCGGGCGCAACCTGCGCGGGCTGCTCGCGCTGCTAAAGCCCTATCGCACGCGCGCCGTGCTCATGCTCCTCGCGCTCGTGCTCGGCACCGGCGCGTCGCTGGCGCCGCCACTGCTCGCGCGCGCGGCCATCGACAAAGGCATCGCCCACCACGACGTGACCACGCTCGTGCTCGTCGTCATCGCCTTCCTCGTCTCCGCGCTGCTCGTCTGGGGCATGACCTACCTGCAGACCTACCTCGTCGGCTGGGTCGGCCAGCGCGCCCTGGCCGACCTGCGCATCCGCATCTTCCGCCACCTGCAGACGCTGCCCATCGGCTTCTACGAGAGCCGCCCCGCCGGCGTGCTGATCTCGCGCATCACCAACGACGTCGAGGCGCTCGACAGCCTCGTCACCGACTCCGTCGTCACGCTCTTCCAGGCCGGCCTGACGCTGATCGGCACCGTCGGCATCCTGCTCTACCTCGACGTCAAGCTCGCGCTCATCACCTTCTGCGTGCTGCCGCTCCTGCTCGCCGGCTCGCTGTGGTTTCGCATCGTCTCCGCCGGCGCTCTCCGTCGCACGCGAGAGACCATCGGCGCGATCACCGCCTACCTGCAGGAGACGCTCTCGGGGATCCGCGTCGTGCGCAGCTTCGGCCAGGAGCCGTTCCACGAGGCGCGCTTCGCTGAGCTCAACGCCGAGAACCGTGACGCCAACATGACGACCGTGCGGCTCAACGCCGCCTACTTCCCCTCGGTCGAAATGCTCTCCGGCGTGGCCGTGGCCGTGATCGTCCTCTACGGCGGCCTGCAGGCGATCGACGGCCACATCACCGTCGGCACCGTCGTCGCCTTCGTCGCCGCGCTCTCGAACCTGTTCGAACCGATCCAGCAGCTCTCGCAGCTGTATGCCACCTACCAGTCCGGGATGGCCGCCCTGGAGAAGATCTTCCAGCTGCTCGACGTGCGCCCCGACCTCGAGGACCGGCCGGATGCGCTCGAGCTCGGCCAGATCAAGGGCGAGGTCGAGTTCGAGGACGTCTCCTTCGCCTACGCCCGCCGCGCCGGTGAGCGCC
>DATHJQ010000273.1:0-5924 GCA_035286505.1 Solirubrobacteraceae bacterium
TCGATCGCCTGGGAGAGAAAGAACCGCAGGCGCGAGGCATGCAGCGCCGCGACCTCCTGGCGGTCGCCGCTGGCGCCGGCCAGCATCCAGCATGCGACGGTGACGTTGTCCAGCGCGCCGCGCAACGTGGCCAGGCGGTCGGGCGTGCCGATCCAGCATTCGGCGCCGGTCGCCTCGATCGCCGCGCGGCCGGCGTCGCTGCGCGTGGTCACGCGCAGCGCGTGACCCTGCTGGACCATCTGCGTGGCCAGGCGCCGGCCGCGGCAGCCGCCGCCGACGATCAGGATTCGCGCCACGGCGCGCATCTTAAGCAGATCGTGAAAACCTGACGGCCGGAAGGCGTCACCGAGCGCTGGCCGCGTGCTGCTGGGCGCCCGGACCGCTACGGTGACGCGATGCCCGCCACGACCATCGCCCATGGCTGAGCCCGACCGCCCGAGTACCGAGGACGTCGTGACGATGGAGAAGATCGTCGCGCTGTGCAAGAGGCGCGGCTTCGTCTTTCCCTCTTCGGAGATCTACGGCGGCGTCGGCTCGACGTACGACTTCGGCCACTACGGCGTGCTGTTGAAGACGAACGTCAAGAACGAGTGGTGGCGCGCGATGATCGCCGAGCGCGACGACATCGTGGCGATCGACTCGGCGATCCTGCAGCACCCGCGCGTGTGGGAGGCGTCGGGCCACCTGGAGGGCTTCACCGACCCGCTGGTCGACTGCAAGACGTGCGGACAGCGCTTCCGCGCGGACCACCTGCAGGAGCTTGAGTGCGGTCGCAAACCGTCAAAGCACCCGGGCGAGACGGACGAGTGCGAGCTGACGCAGGCGCGCGACTTCAACCTGATGTTCGAGACGACGGTCGGCCCGGTCAAGGAGTCCGGCTCGGTCGCCTACCTGCGACCGGAGACGGCGCAGGGCATCTTCATCAACTTCAAGAACGTGTTGCAGTTCTCGCGCAAGAAACCGCCGTTCGGCATCGCGCAGGTGGGCAAGTCCTTTCGCAACGAGATCACGCCGGGCAACTTCATCTTCCGCACACGCGAGTTCGAGCAGATGGAGATGGAGTTCTTCGTGGCGCCCGATGAAGCCCAGCGCTGGTTCGAGCACTGGCTGGCCGAGCGCGAGCTGTGGTACACGGAACTGGGCATCCGTCCCGACCACCTGCGCCTGCGCGCGCACGACGCGCAGGAGCTGTCGCACTACTCCTCGGGCACGAGCGACGTGGAATATCTGTTCCCCATCGGCTGGTCGGAGCTTGAGGGAATCGCCAACCGCGGCGACTTCGACCTCAGCCGCCATGCCGAGTTCTCGGGCGAGAAGCTCGAGTACTTCGACCAGCAGAGCGGCCAGCGCTACGTCCCGCACGTGATCGAGCCGGCGGCGGGCGCGGACCGTGCGACGCTGGCGTTCCTGGTCGACGCCTACGACGAGGAGGTCGTCGAAGGCGAGGGCGCCGGCGAGGGCGCGGGCGAGCAACGAACCGTGCTGCGCCTGCACCCGCGCCTGGCGCCGGTCAAGGCGTCGATCCTGCCGTTGCTCAAGAAGGAAGGCCAGCCGGAGCTGGCGCAGGAGGTGCACCGCGCCGTGCGCAGCGTCGTCCAGGCGGAGTACGACGAGAGCGGCTCGATCGGCAAGCGCTACCGCCGCCAGGACGAGATCGGCACGCCGTACTGCCTGACGATCGACCACCAGAGCATCGAGGATCGAACGGTGACGCTGCGCGACCGCGACTCACTGGAGCAGGAGCGCGTCCCGATCGAGGGGATCGCAGAGGAGATCGAGCGGCGCGTGACGGCGCCCTGGCAAACACCGAAGCTGGCCTGAGCGCCGGCTCGGCCCGAGAGGAGACAGATGGACTTCGAGTTGACCGACGAGCAGCGTCTGATCAAGGACACTGCGCGCGAGTTCACGGACAAGGAGATCGTCAAGCAGTCGCGCGAAAACGCGCGCAACCACCACTTCGACGTGGAGATGGTCCGCAAGGTCGCCGCGCAGGGCTATCTCGGCGCGGTGGTCCCGGTCGAGTACGGCGGCGCGGGCCTGGACTATCTGTCATACGGCTTGATCGTCGAGGAGATCGGCCGCGGCGACTCGGCGATCCGCACGGTCATCTCCGTGCAGACCTCGCTGGTGTGCTCGGGCATCCTCAAGTGGGGCACGGAGGAGCAGAAGCAGAAGTACCTGCCGAAGCTGTGCTCGGGCGAGTGGCTCGGCTGCTTCGGGCTGACCGAGCCGGACACCGGCTCCGATGCAGCCAACCAGAAGACGCGCGCGAAGAAGACCGACACCGGCTGGGTGATCAACGGCGCCAAGATGTGGATCTCGATGGCCAACTACGCGAAGGTGGCGCTGATCTTCGCGCAGACCGATCCGGAGCTCGGCCACAAGGGCCTCGCGTGCTTCATCGTCGACACCGACCAGCCGGGCTTCAAAGCGCAGACGATCGAGCACAAGATGGGGCTGCACGCCTCCGACACGGCGTCGATCTCCCTGGAAGACGTGGAGGTGTCCGACGAGGACGTGCTCGGCGAGGTCGGCCAGGGCTTCAAAGTGGCGATGTCGAACCTCGACTCGGGCCGCTACTCGGTGGCGGCGGGGTGCGTGGGCATCTGCCAGGGCTGCGTGGAGGAGTCGGTCAACTACGCCAAGGAGCGCGAGCAGTTCGGCCGCCCGATCGCGAGCTTCCAGCTGGTGCAGGCGATGATCGCGGACATGACGGTCAAGACCGAGGCCTCGCGGATGCTGGTGTGGCGCGCGGGCTGGCTGAAGGACCAGGGCCGGCCGAACACGCTGGAGACCTCGATCGCCAAGCTGCACGCGACGGAGGCGTCGCTTGAGTGCGCCAACCTCGCGATCCAGGTTCACGGTGGCGCGGGCTATGTCGACGACCACCCCGTCGAGCGCTACTTCCGCGATGCGCGCGTGACGACGCTGTACGAGGGCACCTCGCAGATCCAGAAACTGATCATCGGCCGTGAAATGACGGGCATCGGCGCGATGGTTCCCGCCTGATCGCGGGAGAGGCGAGGGCATGTCCGCTCAGCCATCGGCAGACAACGACGATTATTCCGGCGGAGCCGGCGAGGTTCGCGCTGCGGCCGTAATCGGCGTGGTGGGCGCCGGGACGATGGGCGCAGGGATCGCCCAACTGGCCGCGCGGGCGGGTGCACGCACGCTGCTGCACGACCCGGTCACCGAGGCGCTGACGCGCGGCGTGCAGAAGATCGAGGACGGCCTGGGCAAGGAAGCCGCGAAAGGCCGCCTCTCGGAGGAGCAGGCGCGCGAAGCGCTCGCGCGCGTGCAGCCGGCGGCCCAACTGGACGAGCTGGCGCCGTGCGAGCTGGTGATCGAGGCGGCGCCGGAGAGCCTGGAGCTCAAGCACGAGATATACGCGCGGCTGTCTGAGATCGTCGACGAGCGCTGCGTGCTGGCGAGCAACACGTCCTCGCTGCTGGTCACGGCGATCGCGCCGGCGGCCAGTCACCCCGAGCGCGTCGTGGGGATGCACTTCTTCAACCCCGCGCCGGTCATGCGCCTGCTGGAGGTGGTAGCCGGCGAGCAGTCGTCGGGGCATGCGCTTGCGCTGGCCGACGCGACGGGCCGAGCGATGGGCAAGACGGTGATCCGCGCCTGCGACGGGCCGGGCTTTCTGGTCAATCGCAGCAACCGTCCGTTCGGGCTGGAGGCGCTGCGCCTGCTCCAGGAGCGGATCGCGGACGTCGAGACGATCGACCGCATCTGCCGCCTGCAGGGCGGCTTTCGCATGGGGCCATTCGAGCTGATGGACCTGGTGGGAGTGGACGTGGGCTTTGAGATCTCCAAGAGCTTCTACGAGCAGAGCTTCGGCGAGCCGCGCTGGCGACCGTCGCCGATCGCCGCGCGCTACGTGGCCGCCGGGCTGCATGGGCGAAAGACCAAGCGCGGCTACTACTCCTACGAGCTCGACAGAGGCGCAGACGGAACGCCGGGCCACCGTTCGCCCGACCCCGATGCACGCGAGTCCAAGCGCCCGGACACGGGCGAGGGCGTGATCGTGATCGCCGGCTCGGGCGTGGTCGCCGAGGAGCTTCGCCACTATGCCGCGCAGGCGGGCTATGAGGTGCGCTCGCCGCACGACCCGACCGGCGGAGTGCTGCCGGCGCTGATCGTCGAATGCAACCGCGCGCCGGTCGGGCAGGCGGCGCTCGGCGACGGCGATGCGCCGCGCGAGCTTCACGCGCAGGCGCCGACGCAGGGAGGCGCGCACCTGGTGCTCTGCCAGGCCGGCTCGCTGGCGGCGCTTGACCCGGACGGCAGCGCGGTGGGCTTTCACGTCCTGGCGCCGCTGGAGCAGGCGCGCCTGGTCGAGCTGACGCGAAACGACAGCTCCTCGCCGGTCGCGGCGGCGCGCGCGGAGCGCTTCTTCGCGGCGCTGGGCAAGCACGTGGCGTGGGTCGGCGACGCGCCGGGACTGGTGCTGGGGAGGATCGTCTGCCAGGTGATCAACGAGTGCGCGTTCTCGCTCGGCGAGGGCGTGGGCAGCGCGCAGGACATCGACACCGGCATGGTGCTCGGCCTGAGCTATCCGCTGGGGCCGCTGAAGTGGGCCGACGAGCTGGGCCTCGACCACGTGCTGACGGTGCTCCAAGCGCTGTGCGCGGAGTACCGCGAGGAGCGCTACCGCCCGGCGCCGGCGCTGCGACGCCTGGTGGCGGCGGGCCAGCTGGGGCGAACGACCGGGGCGGGCTTCTTCGAGTACGAAGGCGAGGGCTGACGGGACCTCACGTTTTCGCTTCGGTGGGCGTTTCATTGCACGTGAGCGGATCGGCGCTGCCCCCATTCCAACGCTTGCTCGACGCCGAGCGCGAGGTCGTCTGGCGCTATCTCGTGTCGATGGTCGGGGTCAACGACGCGGAGGACTGCTTTCAGGAGACGTTCGTGTCGGCGCTGCGCGCCTATCCGCGCCTGCGACCTGGCTCGAACGTGCGCGCATGGGTGCTTACGATCGCCCATCGCAAGGCCCTGGACGCACACCGCGCGCGGGCCAGGCGGGCGACGCCCATCGCCGACCCGACGGTCGCGGGCGACCTCGGCGCATCGTCGCCGAGCGCGCACGATGCGGCGTTCCCACAGGACGCGCAGCTGTGGGAAGCGGTGGGCGAGCTGCCGGCGCGACAGCGCTCGGCGGTGGTGCTGCGCTATGTGGCCGACCTGCCCCACCGCGACATCGCCACGGCGATCGGCTGCTCGGAGCAGGCGGCGCGACGATCGCTGCACGAGGGACTGACGAAGCTGAGAAAGGTGGTGCAGGTATGAGCAAGCCCATGACAGGCACGGCGGAGAGGGTCGAGCAGGCGCTGCGCCGACGTCGCACATCCGCGCCTGAAGTCAATGACTCGCGCAACGGCGCCGGTCGCCGCGAGCGCGACGCCCGCGCGGCGGCAAGCGCCGCGCGGCGACTGAGCGAGCGCATCGTGCACGAGGGCCTGGCCGATATCAGCTATGCGCCGGCCGACTCGCCGTTCGGGTCGCTGCTGCTCGCGGCGACCAAGCGTGGACTGGCTCGCGTGGCCTTTCCGGAGGAGGACGTGGACGAGGTGCTGGACAGGCTCGCAACGCGGATCTCACCGCGCATCGTCGAGGCCGCCGGCCCGCTGGAGGCGATGCGCCGTGAGCTCGACGAGTACTTCGAGGGTCGGCGCAGGCGCTTCGAGCTGGCTCTGGACTGGACGCTCGTCGGCCCGTTCGCCCGGCGTGTGCTGGGCGCAGCCTCGGAGATCCCCTACGGCGGTGTGCTCAGCTACGCGCAGGTTGCCGCGCAGGCGGGCAGCCCGCGAGGCTCGCGCGCCGCCGGCAACGCGCTCGGCGCCAACCCGATCCCGATCGTCGTGCCCTGCCACCGCGTGCTGCGCCGCGGCGGCGCGTTGGGCGGTTACGCCGGCGGCCTG
>DATHJQ010000274.1:0-2812 GCA_035286505.1 Solirubrobacteraceae bacterium
GCGCGAGCCGCTCGAGCCCAGCGCCGCGGAAGTCGCCGGGCAGATCGCGTTGCCGACGGCGCCTTCGCGCGAAGCCGCCTGAGCGAGCGCAGAGCCTGAAAACGCGCAAATAGCGACTCGGCAGGCCCTCGGTGCGGCAACGCTCTCGCCGTCGGGTTCTATGGTTCTCGGTCAATGGCAAAGGACACCGAGAAGCTGATCCGCCAGCTGTCGCTGATCTCCTACCTGATGGCCGAGCGCCGCCCGGTCACCGCGCTCGAGATCAGGCGCGACGTGGAGGGCTACAGCGGGATGAACGAAGACGCGTTCGCGCGACGCTTCTACGCGGACCGCTCGGAGCTTGAATCGCTGCGCATCCAGCTGACGGTCGACCGCCCGGCCGACGGCGCGGCCGCGCAGGAGAACTACTCGCTGCGCCCGGAGAACTTCCACCTGCCGGCAATCGCGTTCACGGACAAGGAGCTGGCGGCGCTGCAGACTTCGCTGAGCCTGCTCGACGGCGAATTCGCCTACGCCGAGCCGCTGCGCCTGGCGCTGCAGCAGATCACCTGGGGGCGCCCCAGCCCGCTGCGCGCGCCTGAGCAGCGCTCGGTCGCACTCGGCATCACCGCGTCAGCCGGCGGTCACGAGCTGTCGGCGCGCCTGGCGAAGGTCGAGACGGCGATCTTCCGCAACAAGACGATCTTGTTCGAGTACTACACGATGGAGCGCGACGACGTTGGCCCTCGGCGCGTGGACCCGTATCACCTGCTGTTCCAGGGCGGGCAGTTCTACCTGCTGGGCTACTCGCACGAGCGCGAGGCGATCCGCGTGTTCCGCCTGTCGCGCATTCGCGGCAAGGTCTCCTACGCGACGAAGGCCGAGCACGACTTTCGTCGCCCGGCCGACTTCGACCCGCGCGCGTACGCCAACCGCGCCGACTGGCAGCTGGGCGAGGAGCAGGGCGTCGCCGAGGTGCTGATCTGCGAGCGGATCGCCTGGCAGGTCGAGCGCCACTTCGGCCGCTATGGCGAGATCGGCGACGCCGACGGCGGCGACAAGCTGTTCAGGACGGGCTACTCAAACCCGCGCGGGGTGATCTCGTGGGTGCTCGGGCTCGGCGTCAACGCGCGCCTGGAGGGTCCGCCAGAGCTCAGCAAGGAGATGGCGCGGCGGCTGAAGCTGCTGAAGGCCCGTCACGGCAGGACGCTGCCGGGCGCGGACGCCACGGCCACATCGGCCAACGGCTCGGGCGGATCCGCCGAGGCCCCGGCGCGCGGGCGCCACGGCGGGCGCCGCGCGAGCGCGGAAGCCGACCCAGACGACGCGCAGTCGGGACGCCCGGACACGGCGATCCGGCCGGAGCGCTTCGCGCGTCTGGTGACGCTGGCAAGCATCCTGATCAAGGCCGGCCGCGAGGGCGAGCGGGTGCGGATCGCCGAGGTGTGCGAGCGCCTGCAGCTCAGCGAGGAGGAGCTGGTCGAGGACGTCAACGTGCTCAACGTGGTCAACTTCGGCGGCGGCTCCTATGTGCTGTACGCGGAGATCGACGAGCAGGCCGGCGAGATCGAGGTCGATCCGGAGCCCTACAGCGACAACTTCGACCGCCCGGCGCGACTGCTGCCGGTGGAGGCCAAGGCGCTGGTGGCCGCGATCGACCTGATCGGCGAGCACATTCCCGACGGCTCGCTGACGTCGGCGCGCGAGAAGATCGTAACGGCGCTGGGCGAGGATCCGATGGAGCAGGGCCTGCAGGTGGCGCGCGCCGGCGGCGACGACTCGGGCGTGGCGCGCCAGATCTCCGACGCGATCGTCGCGAACAAGCTCGTCGAGCTCGAGTACTACAAGGAGAACGAGGACGATCTGGTCAAGCGCAAGGTCGAGCCCTACGCGCTGACGAACGGGCGCGAGGGCTGGTACGTGGCGTCCTTCGACCCAGCCCGCGACGGCATGCGCCACTTTCGCCTGGACCGCATAAAGCAGGTGACGGTCTGCGACGAGACCTTCGAGCCGCGCCCGGAGGTGGACCCGGCGGCGGAGGTCGACGGCTGGCTGCGCACGGGCGAGGTCGAGACGTCGCGAAGCGCGCGAGTGTGGGTGTCGCCTGAGCGCGCCCGCTGGGCGCGCGAGGCACGGCGCGTGGTCGAGGAGCGAAGTGACGGTGCGGTGGTCGTCGAGCTGAGCTTCGCCGGCGTGGACTGGCTGGTGCGAGAGATCCTCAGGGAAGCCGGCGACGCGGCGGTGCTCGAGCCGAAGGATGCGCGCGATGCGGTGCGCGAGGCGGTCAGGCGCCTGGGCGAGGCCCAGGACAAGCCGGCACGGCGACGTCCCAAAGGTCGACGGGCAAAGCTCCAGCCGGCTTGACAGTAGGCTGCCCTGCATGAACCGCAGGCAGCAGATCAAGATGACGGCGGCCGACGTCGCGACGTTCTTGGCGGAAGAGCGCACGGTCACCTGCGCGACGCTCGGCACGGACGGATGGCCGCACCTGATGCCGCTGTGGTACGTGCTGCGCGGGCACTCGGCGGGCGAACCGGGACCGCGCATCTGGTCGTGGACGTACGGCTCCTCGCAGAAGGTGCGCAACATCGAACGCGAGCCGCGCGCGACGCTGCAGGTCGAGTCGGGCGAGCAGTACGCCGAGCTGCGCGGCGTGATGCTCGAATGCGACGTGGTCCTGCATCGGGACATCGCCGAGGTCGTGCGCCTTGGCGCGGAGATCATGACGCGCAACGCAGTGCCGCGCGACGCCGAGCCGCTGACGGAGCTGCCCCCGCAGGCGCGCGACGCCGTCGCCGCGCAGGCCGGCAAACGCGTCGGGCTGGAGTTCGTT
>DATHJQ010000275.1:0-4412 GCA_035286505.1 Solirubrobacteraceae bacterium
CGGCGATGATCTCCTCGACGCTCGCACCGCGGGCCGCAAGGTCCGCCGCCAGCAGCACCAGGCAGCCCAGCCCCCCGGCGCCAGTCTGGCTGTCCAGCACCTCCACGCGACCCGCATGGCCCGTCTCGGCGGCCAGGCGGGCCGCTTCGCGCGCGCTCTCGCAGGTGCCCGACAGGCCGCCTGCGAGGTGAATCGACAGGACATCGCGCCCGGCGCGCACGAGCGGCTCATAGCAGGCGAGAAAGTCGCCGGCGGAAGGTTGCGAGGTGGTCGGCAGGCTCGCTGAGCCGTGCAGGCGGGCGTAGAAGGCGTCGAGATCGACGAGGTCGCTCTCGCGGCGCAGGTCGCCGTCCCAGCCCACGTACAGGCTGACCTGCTGGATTTGCCGGCCCTCGATCAGGCTCGCCGGCAGGTATGGCGTGCTGTCGGTGACGATCGCCGTGCCGGTGAAGCCGTCCGGGCGGGAATGTGCGGCGGCGCTCATGCTGCAAAAGCCTACGGCTGCGCGCCGCGCCACGCGGCGGCGGCGACACCCGCCGCGCTTGCGAGCTTGGGGCTAGCGGATCAGCCTCTCCGAGCGTGCCGCCGCGATCGTCTCGCGCAGCGTCGCCAGCGCGTCGTGCTCGGGGCGCCAGCGCAGCTCGCGACGCGCCTTCGCCGTGTCCATGATCACCGGCTCGCGAAACGCGCTGATCCACTGCGCCTGCGCGGGCAAGAAGCCGAGCCGGCGGATCGTCTCGGCGACCGCGTCCACCGCCAGCTCTGGCACTGGAATCGAGTACCAGCCGAGCTCCTGCGCGAGCTGCTTGACGGTGAGCTGTCCGCGGCCCGCGAGGTTGTAGACGCCGGGCGACCCGCGGCCGAGGACCGCGGCGCGCATCGCCGCCGCGACGTCGTCGCGGTGCACCAGCTGGAAGGGCACGCCCGGATCGGTGAGTACCGGCCTTAGGATCGGCACGCCGTCCAGCAGTCGCGCCACGGGCCCCGGCAGCCGATCTGAGATCTGCGTGTAGGGCAGGTTGTCGATCAGCATCGGCGCCCCGGCGCCGGCGACGATGCAGGGACGAAAGACATAGGCGTCGGTCGAGCTGCCCGCCAGGCTGTCGCTCAGCAGCGACTCGACCTCCGCCTTCTGCGCGGAGTAGTAGTGGCTGTCGGTGCCGCGCGCGGGGACGTCCTCGGTCAGCGGCTGGGGGTTGTCGGCGTGGTATCCGTAAGCGGCGACCGAGGAGGCGTAGACCAGGCGCTTCGCGCCGGCCGCCACGGACGCCTCGAACACGTTGCGCGAGCCCTGCAGGTTCACCGCACGGCTTTCCTCCGGGCCACCCATGATGATGAAGGCGAGGTGCACGACGACGTCGGCGCCGCTGACGAGCGCGTCCACCGCCTCGCGGTCGAGCACGTCGCCGCGCGTGTAGAAGACCTT
Source organism: Solirubrobacteraceae bacterium (assembly GCA_035286505.1). Taxonomy (GTDB): domain Bacteria; phylum Actinomycetota; class Thermoleophilia; order Solirubrobacterales; family Solirubrobacteraceae; genus Palsa-744. The sequence goes on from DATHJQ010000275.1 coordinate 1,427, forward strand.
CTTCCAGCCGTGCTCGGCCGGGTCGAACGGCTTTCGCGCCATGCCCAGCACTCGCTGCACCTCGCGCGAGCGCGCGAGCGCCTCCACGACCGCCTGGCCGATCTCGCCGGTCGGACCGGTCACCGCGACGGTCAGTCCGCGCTTGGGTGGCGTGCGTGGCGCCATGCGCCCTACTATCGCAGCGCCGCGCCGGACCAGTCGCCTCGCGCGCGGCATCGCCACGCGAACGCCCGCGCCGGTCTGGACTGGCATGGGCTACCCGTACGCTTGAGTCGTGCCAGCACCCCTCGCATCCGCGTCGATCGGCGACAGCGTGACGTCGTTCTTCGACGCCGTCGGGCAGTTCTTCTCCGACCTGGCCGCCGTGCACTGGGGAACGCTGCTGCTCGGATTGCTGTTCTTCGGTCTGAACCTCACGCTGCGCTCGCGGGGGTTCTTCCACAGCCTGCGCGCGGCCTATCCCGCCGTGCGCTTTCAGTGGCGGCGCATCTGGGGCGCGTACTTCGCGGCGGTCGGCTTCAACAACGTCGTTCCCGCGCGCGGCGGAGACGTGATCAAGCTCTTCCTCACGCGCTCGTCGATTCCGGGCTCCAGCTACCCGACGGTCGCCGCGGCTTTCTTCGTCGAGTCGATCTTCGATGCGACCGTCGGCGTGCTCGTGTTGATCTTCGCCTTCAGCCAGGGCGTCTTTCCCAAGCCGCCGGACTTCTCCAAACTCGACTCCTTCGAAATCTCATATCTCGCCGAGCACTTCCGCTTCACGCTCTTTCTGATCACCGCGCTGGCGGTCGCCGGGCTAATCGTGTTCGCCGTCCTGTCGGCCCGTGTGAAGGCGTTCTGGGCGCGTGTTCGCCAGGGGGTGACAATCCTCAGCGATCGCCCGCGCTACGTGCGCGAGGTCGTCTCGTTGCAGGTGCTCGCGTGGCTCTGCCGCTTCGCCGCATTCTGGTTCTTGCTCGACGCCTTCGGGGTCGGCGGCTCGGTGCAGAACGTGCTGCTGGTCTTCGGCGTCAACCAGGTCGCCGGCGCCGTGCCGTTCGCGCCGGGCGGAGCCGGCGTGCAGCAGGCGCTGCTCGTGAAGGTCTTCGCCGGCAGCGCGCCGACAGCCGTCGTCGCCGCGTACTCGGTGGGCCAGCAGATCGCGATAGCCGCGTTCACGGCCACGGTCGGCCTCGGCGCCGTCGTGTTCATCTTCCGCTTTCGCTCGTTCAAGGAAGTCATCTCCGCGGGGCGCGCATCGCGCGAGGCCGAGCGAGCGGCGCAGGGCGAGGACCCGGCGAAGAGCCACGACGACGCGGCGTCGGAGCTGGCCCCCGGTGCGGACGCCGCCCGTTCGCGGGGCTTGCGCGCGCGCTACTGACAACCGGGGGCTACTGCAGACCGGCTCGCGCCTCGCGCACGAGCGTGACCGCCTCGGGGAAGACCAGCGCCATCACCGTACGGATCTGTTGGGCCTGAGCCTCGGCGTTGCCCTGCACGTTGATGCGCTGCACAGCAGCGACGGTCATGTCGACTGCCAGCTTGATTGCGTTATCCGCCCAAGCCAGTTTCTGCTGCCCCTGCATCTGCTGGGCGAACTCCGCGAGGCGCCTCTGCAACTCCTCGGGGTCTCCGAACAGGTCTCCGAGACCGCCGCTCTCCATGCGCTCATCATAGACTGCCCTGTTCGATGCCCAGCCAGAGCGAGATCACCGAGCAGGTCGCAGTCGAGACGGCACGGCGGACGAGGCTAGGCGTGCCGGCGTTCGCCGGCGGCTTTCTGTATCTGCTCGGCGTGATCGTTACGACCGTAACCCTCAGCAGTGCGCCGGTGGTTGGTCTGCTTCAGGGCGTCGCCCCGGCGCTACGCGGGGAACCCAAACCGGCCGAAAGTCCTCGCGCCCTTGAAGTCAAGTTCATCAGCGACCACGCTTTCGCCGTGATCGCCGGCAGCACGCTCGTCGCAGTCGCCATCGCTGTGCTTACGCTCGTGTTGACGTTTCTGTTCGACGCAGTGCACTTCCGCCGTCCGGAGGCCTGGCGGGCAGCGCGCCCGCTCGTACTCGTGGGCGGGGTGGGATTCGTGATACTCAGTCTGTTTCACGAAGTCTTGAGGGCCATCAAGACCCACGAATTCGCGAGCGGGAAAGACCACACGATCCACGCTGCCGATCGCGCGTTGTTGCTCACGGGAACTACTGGCGTAGTAGTCGCGACGCTCGCGTTCCTGTGTGCGTTGATGCTCGCGCTTGGCATGATCGCTGTGATGGTCGGTGCGATGCGCACCGGGTTGCTGACGCGATGGCTAGGCGTCGTCGGGATATTCTCTGGGGCGTTCTTCGTGCCGCTGTTCCAATCGGCGACGTTGCAGGTCATAGCGGCCTTCTGGCTTGCAGCGATGGGCATGCTTTACATCGGCAAATGGCCCAACGGCCAGCCCCCGGCATGGGAGTCCGGCGAAGCTCGACCGTGGCCGACGCGCGCGCAGATGCGCGAAGCGGGGCCCCGGTCCCAGCCGGCGCTCGCGACCGGCGCCGGCGACGTGACGCCCGCGCCGGCCAAGCCCAAGCCGGCAGGCTCCTCGCGCAAGCGTCGCAAGCGCGGCGCGCGTGGCTGATCGTCGCTCGGCCGAAGGTCGCACCGTGCTGCCGGTCGCTCCCCTGACGGTGGGGCGTCCATCGCAACGCGTCCATTGACCGGACGGCGAACTGCACCGGCGCGCCCCGACGGGCGCGCCGGTGGAAGAATGGCCGCCGGAAGTCCCTGACTTCGAGCGAGAGGAGCTGCAGCGATGTCGACCGAACCCGATACCGCACCAACAGGCCACGCGCTTGACGACGAGCTCGCGGCGCTGCTCGGCGTCGAGACCTTCAATCCTCCGAGCGACTTCCGCGAACAGGCGCTGCTGAACGACAGCAAGGTCTATGAGCAGGCAGCGGCAGACCCCGAAGCGTGGTGGGTCGCCCAGGCGGAGCAGCTCGACTGGTTTCAGACGTGGACGCGCGTG
>DATHJQ010000276.1:0-5369 GCA_035286505.1 Solirubrobacteraceae bacterium
CTGCGCGCGAGCTCACGCGCCCGTCCGCGTGCGCCATGCGCCGGCCCGGCGACGCGTGTCCGCGCTGTGCTCTGATCGTCGTCGGTCATCGGCGCTCCTCGATTATCGCCCAATGTCACTGGCGTCCGCGAGACTGCTCTAGGCTGGCTGATCCGCCGGCCGACCACATGAGCATGAACGAGCTGCCCAAGACGCGCCGCGCCAGCCAGCCTAGGGGTGTCTGCGTCGTGATCGCCTCCGACACGACCGATGAGCGCCTGCGCGAGTGCCTGCGCTGCGTGCGCGCAAGCGCACCTGCCGACGTCGAGGTCGCCGAGGTCGCTGCGAGCGCCGCCGCCGTCAACCAGGCGATCGAAAGGCTCGCGCCGGCTGACGTGATCGTGCTCGACGAGCCCTGCCGCGTGAGCGACGGCTGGATCGAGCGCCTTGTCGACGCCGCTCGCGCCGACACGAACACGGCCAGCGCCAGCGCCCTGGCAGACGTCGACACGCCGCTTGCGATGCGGGCGCCTGGAGAGCCCACCGTCGAGCTCGACCGTCTCGCCGCCGGACTGGCCGAGCGCACGCTCTCGCTGCGCCCGCGCTTGAGCAGGGCCGTCGGGCCGTGCGTCTACATCCGCCGCGATGCGCTGGAGCTGGTCGGCGCGCTGGACGAGCAGCTGGACCTGCGTGCGGCGATCGAGCTCGACTTCGCCCAGCGCTGTCTGCTCAGCGGCCTCACGCACGTCGCCGCCGACGACGTCGTCGTGGAGCGCATCGCGCCAGAGAGCCACGCCCGAGACAGCGACCTCTCGCCGGCGCTGCGCGAGCGCTATCCGTATCTGGCCGCGACGCCGCTGGCCGACTCGAACGTGCTCGGCTACGCGCTGCAGCGCGCCCGCCAGCCTCCTCAGCGTCTTGCCGTGACGTTTGACGCGCGCGCTCTGGACGGCGCGATCACCGGCACGCACGTGCACGTCCTCGAGCTGATCCTGGCGCTGGCGCGGACCGAGGCGCTGCAGCTGCGCCTGCTCGTGCGCGCCGAGCAGATCGACCGCCAGACGCGTGAGCTGCTGCAAGGGCTGCCGCAGACGGAACTGCTCGCAGCCGAGAACGTCGATCCGCAGACGCCCAGAACCTCCGTCTTCCACCGCCCGCAGCAGACCTTCGCGCCGAGCGATGTGCAACTCGCGCTGACACTCGGCGAGCGCTTCGTGATGAGCCAGCTCGACATGATCGCCTATCGCAACCCCGGCTACTTCGCAGACGCGGCCACATGGGAGGACTACCGCGCGGCCAGCCGCCATGGCCTGTCGGCGGCTGAGCGCGTGGTCGTCTTCTCAGAGCACACGCACGACGAGCTGGTCTCAGACGCCCTGGTCGAGCCCTCGCGCATCCGCGTCGTCGCGCCGGGCTTGGATCACCGCACGCCCGGCGAGCCGCTGCAGCCGGCCGGGCTCGTCGCAGACGGCGGCGGCGGCTCCTCCCCGGAGGGTTTTCTGCTCTGCCTGGGCACCGACTTTCGCCACAAGAACCGCGTGTTCGCGCTGCGCCTGCTGGACGCGCTGCGCGAGCACCACGGCTGGCAGGGAAGGCTCGTGCTCGCCGGCACGCACATCTCGCCGGGCTCGTCGCAGGAGATCGAGCGCGCCTACCTGCGCGAGCGCCCCGAGCTGGAGCAGGCCGTCGTCTCGCTGGGCCCGGTGAGCGAGCGCGAGAAGGCGTGGCTGACTGAGCACGCCGCGGCGATCGTCTACCCATCGGCGTACGAGGGCTTCGGGCTCGTGCCGTTCGAGTCTGCACTGAGCGGAGTCCCGTGCCTGTTCGCGCCGCAAGCCTCGCTGGCCGAGGCGGCGCCGGAGGGCACGGCGACGATCCTGCCGTGGGATCCCGTCGCCAGTGCCGCGACAGCACACGCGCTGCTGACCGACGCAGAGGCGCGCGCGCGGCACGTCAGCGCACTGGCCGAGCGGGCTCGCTCACTGACCTGGGACGCCGCGGCTGCGGCCATGGTCGCGATCTACCGCGAGGCCGCGCTTGCCCCCGTGCGCGACTCGGCCACGCTCAGCCGCGACCTGGTCAAGCGCGAAGCGCGCTTGAGCGTCCAGCACGTAGCCGAGGCCAAGCGGTTGGTCGGCGAGCGCGAACACGCGCAGCGGATGTATGACGAGCTCAACGCCGAGGTCGGTTCCGGGCTGGCCCTGATCGGACCTCATGGGGCGCTTCCCGACGGGGTGCAGCGCGCGCTGCTGGCGCTCACGGCGCGCCCGGTGTTGAGCCGGCCGCTCCTTGCGGCCGTGGCGGGTGTTTATTCGGCCGTGCGAGCGCTTGCGCGTCCTATCCGAAGCCTGCTGCGTACGCCGCGCTAGCCGGTCGCGTCCCGGGCGGTCGTCCCCTGTCTATACCCTGGCTTTCAGTGCCCCGTGAGCAGATAACCGCTGCAGTGCTGCCAGCGCTGGCGGCCCAGGGAGTCGACAAGCGCTTCAAGATTCCCGAGGAGCGCAGCCACACGCTCAAGGAGCGTGCTTTGCATCCGTTGCGCCGCTCTCGCCACGAGCAGCTGCATGCGCTGAAGGACATCAACTTCTCCGTCGCTCCGGGTGAGTTCTTCGGCATCGTCGGACGCAACGGCAGCGGCAAGAGCACGCTGCTGAAGTGTCTCGCCGGCATCTACGGCACGGATGCGGGAAGGATCTGGTGCAACGGACGCCTGTCGACGTTCATCGAGCTGGGCGTCGGCTTCAACCCGGACCTCGCCGCCTACGACAATGTCGCGCTCAACGGGATCATGCTGGGACTCTCGCCGCGCGAGGCGCGCGCTCGCTACCAACGCGTGATCGAGTTCGCCGAGCTCGAGGAGTTTCAGGATCTCAAGCTGAAGAACTACTCGTCCGGGATGCACGTGCGCCTCGCCTTCTCCGTCGCGATTCAGGTCGACGCCGACATCCTGCTGATCGACGAGGTGCTGGCCGTCGGCGACGCCGCCTTCCAGCAGAAGTGCTTCGACGTCTTCAACCGAATGCGCGACGAGGGTCGCACGATTGTGTTCGTAACTCACGACATGGGCGCGGTCACGCGCTTCTGCCACCGCGCGATGCTGCTCGAGCGCGGCGAGATGGCGGCCATCGGCGACCCTCGCGACGTCGCCGATCGCTATCTCGAGCTGGCGTTCGGACGCTCGGTCGGACACGTAGACCCCGACGTCGGCAGCGCGAGGATGGGCGACGGCGCCGCTCGCGTGAGCGACGTGTGGATCGGCGACGACCGCTTCGACCAGCGCGCGATCGCACCCCAGTCCGAGCCGCTGACGCTGAAGGTGCTGGTCAAATTCGAGGCTGAGGTGGCCGACCCCGCCGTCAGCATGACGCTGCTCAACGAGCACCGCCAGCCCGTCGTGGTCGCGACGACCGCTGAGGACCGCGATGTGAGCGGCGTCTTCAAAGAGGGCGAATGGGTCGTGTTCGCGTTCTCCTTTCACAACATGCTCGCCCCAGGGCGCTATCACCCGATCCTCACGATCACTCATCGCGGGGACGGCTTGGACGTCATCGACCGCTTTGCAGGCGGCCTCTCGTTCGTCGTCACGGGCACCGCGGCGAGCGGCGGCATGGTTGAGATCCCCGTGCAGACGAACGTCACCAACTGGGGCAACACGCCGCCGAGCGAGATCCAGCCGGCCGGGGAAGCCTTGTGAGCACCCCGCAGCTTTCCGAGCCGCTCGCCGAGCCGGCGGCGAGCTTCGACACGGCGGCGCTCGGGCAGCCGATCCGCGGGCCGCGCGCGCTCGGCGACAGCTGGTCGCGCTTCTGGCACCTCGCCTACAACATCGCGCGCAGCGAATTCAAATTGAAGTTCTTCGGTTCCGCGCTCGGCTACCTGTGGCAGGTCATGCGACCGCTGCTGCTTTTCGGCGTGCTCTACGTGTTCTTCGTCAAGGTCTTTCACATCGACAAGGGGAAAGGCCCGGAAGCCCACTTCTACGGCGCCCAGCTGCTTGGCTCGATCGTGCTGTTCACCTTCTTCGGCGAAGCGACCGGTGCTGCCGTGCGCAGCGTCGTCGACCGCGAGAACATCGTTCGCAAGATCCAGTTCCCGCGGCTGGCCATCCCGATCTCGGTCGTGCTGCTCGCGCTGTTCAACCTCGCCCTGAACCTGGTCGTCGTGATGATCTTCGCGGTCGCCGGCGGGGTGGAACCGATGCTCAGCTGGATCGAGCTGCCGCTGATCATCCTGATGCTCACGGTGCTCACGACCGGCGTGTCGATGCTGCTGTCGGCGCTGTTCGTGCGCTTCCGCGACATCTCGCCGATCTGGGAAGTGCTCAGCCAGATCCTCTTCTATTCCTCGCCGGTGATCGTTCCGGCGGAGACGGTCCGGGAAAAGCTCGCGCACGGCAGCTTCGACCACTTCCTCTACCACCTCTACACACTCAACCCGCTCGTTGCGATCTTCCAGCAGTTTCGCCACGCGATGATCAACCGCTCGACGCTCAGCGCCGGTCAGGTGATGGGTAGTTGGGCGGAGCTGATCGAGCCGCTCGCGCTCGTTGCGGCGATCATCGTCGTCGGCTTTTGGTTCTTCAACCGCGAGGCCCCGCACATCGCCGAGGACCTGTAAGCCGCGCACGTCGATTTTACGCGCTGCCGCTGAATCTGCCGCAGTCCGTCCCGCTGGCGCGTCAGGCGATCTCGGGCGCCAGCTCCCCCGCCACGCCCATCCGCCCCGAAGCCGCCACCCGCCGAAAGAACCCCTCCAGCGCGTCGATTCGCTTCTCCCATGCGTAATCCTGCGCGGTCGCGACGCCGGCCCGCCCCAGCTCGGCGCGCAGCTGCGGATCGCCCAGCAGCCGCGCCAGCGCCGCGCCGACCGCCGCCGGGTTCGGCTCGGGCATCAGGCAGTTGACCCCGTCGACGCAGAAGTCGCGGTTGCCGTGCGCGTCGGTGCAGACGACCGCTGCGCCGGTCGCCATCGCCTCAAGCGGCGGCAGCGCGAAGCCCTCGTGCACGGAGGTCTGCACGAACACGGTCGCCTGGCAGAACAGCTCGTTGACCTGCTCGTCGCTGGGCGTGTTCACGTAGCGCACGCCGTCCCGGGCGAGCTCGGGCTCGATCCCGAACAGGCACAGCTCCGGCCGTGGCTGCTTCAGCGCTCGCCAGCCGGCGAGCGTCAGCGGCAGGTTCTTCAGCGGGTTGGTGCGCCCGAGCGCGAGCACCATGTCGTCGCGTCGCGGCACGTCGGCGCGCGGGCGGAAGGTCTCCAGGTCGATACCCGGCGCGATCAGCTGGGCGTCCAGGTCCAGCTCGCGCAGGCGCTCGCGGTTCCACGAGGAGATCGTCATGTAGCGGAACTCCGGGCGATAGGAGTCGAGCACCGCGTGGCGGGCGCGCTCG
>DATHJQ010000277.1:0-7162 GCA_035286505.1 Solirubrobacteraceae bacterium
ATGCTCTCGACCCTCACTCCCGAGGGCGTGCAGACCGTCAAGAACAACCCGCAGCGGATCACAGAGGTCAACAAGGAGGTCGAGCAGCTGGGCGCGACCGTCAAGGCGCAGTGGGCGACGCTCGGCCACGTCGACTTCATCTCGGTGGTCGAGGCGCCCGACGAGGCGACAATGGCGCGCGTCTCGCTGGAGCTCGGCTCGCGCGGCACTGGCCGCTACGAGACGCTGGCGGCGATCGGCATCGAGGAGTTCATCTCCTCTTTGTGAGAAGAAGTTGCCGTAGGCATCAAGACATCAAGCGTGTTACGCTGTGATGCATGCGCACGACGCTCACGCTGGATGACGATGTCGCTGTCGCGATCGAGCGACGGCGGCGCCGGCTCGACCACACGCTCAAGCAGGAGGTCAACGACCTCATACGAGCGGGGCTGCTGCGGATCGAGGACGAAGAGAAGCGGAAGCAGCGCGTGCGACAGCCGAGGTTTCGCGTCGAGCCGTTCTCCACGGGCGGCCTGCTCGCGCCGATCGACGACGTCAGCGAGGCGCTCGATTTCGCCGAAGGGCCGTGGCGCAGCTGATCCTGCTCGACGCGAACCTGCTGGTCTACGCGAACGACGTCGATTCGCCGCATCACGAGGCGGCGCGCACGTGGTTCGAGGATACGGTCAACGCTCCGACCAAGGTCGGATTCCCCTGGCCGACCCTCCTGGCGTTCGTGCGGCTGATGGGAAACCCACGCATCGCCCGTCGTCCGGTCCCGCTCGCCGATACGTGGTCTCGCGCTCAGGAGTGGTTGGCGCTGCCGACTGCCTGGATCCCCCTGCCGACCGACCGGCACCGCGAGATCCTGACACGCCTGCTCCAGGGCGAGTCGCGACCCAGCCTCGTCAATGACGCCCACCTCGCGGCGCTGGCTGTCGAGCACGGTCTGACGGTGTGCAGCAGCGACCGCGACTTCGCTCGGTTCCCCGACTTGCGCTGGGAAAACCCGCTCACCGACTCGCTGTGAGCCGCGAGCTGGCGCCCGGCGCGCGAAACGCCCGTGGCGCGGCGTATGCTCACGCCCAGATGAGCGAGCGCGATCAGCCCGACGGAGCACGCCTGGGGCCAGCCGGCGGCGAGCGGAACACCGCCGGCGAGGGGCGCGCTGCCGGCGAGGGTCGCGCCGAGGGCGAGTCGGGCGGTCCCGGGCTGTCGCTTGCGCCCGAGCTGATGGAGGAGGCCGAAGTGCAGGCGCAACTCGACGACATCGACGTGGATGCGCCGCGCGTCGGCATCGTGATGGGCTCAAAGAGCGACATGGAGTCGATGGAGAAGGCTGCGCACGAGCTGGAAGAGCGCGGCATCCTGCACGAGATCCGCGTGATGTCGGCGCATCGCGAACCGGACGTCGTCGCCGACTACGCCAAGAACGCGCACATGCGCGGCCTGCGCGTGATCATCGCCGGCGCCGGCATCTCAGCGGCGCTGCCGGGCGCGGTTGCCGCGCACACCGACCTGCCGGTCGTCGGCGTGCCGCTGTCCGGGCGGCTGAGCGCCGCCGGCGGCCTGGACGCGATCCTCTCGATCGTGCAGATGCCGCCGGGCGTGCCGGTGGCCTGCGTCGGACTGGACAACGCGCGCAACGCGGCGATCCTCGCCGCGCAGATCCTCGGCGCGTGACGCGAGGCGAGGCGCCCACGCGATGATCGCGACGACCGCCCGGCGCACGCGATGATCGCCCGCTACACGCGCGACGAGCTCGGCAGACTGTGGAGCGACGAAGCGCGCATGGAGAGCTGGCGTCGCGTGGAGGTGGCCGCGTGCGAGGAGCTGCCCGAGCTGCTGACCAACGCCTCCGGCGTCGGTGCCCCGGGCGAAGGGCCGACGAGCAGCGACCTGGAGGCGATCCGCGGCGCGAGCTTCAGCGTCGAGGCGGTCAACGAGCGCGAGCGCGTGACCGACCACGACGTGGCGGCGTTCGTCGACGTGCTCGGCGCGTCCGCGGGCGACGCCGGGCGCTGGATCCACTATGGCCTGACCTCCTCCGACGTGCTGGACACGGCGCTGGCGTTGCAGCTGCGCGCCGTCGGCGAGGTGATCCTGCCGGGCGCCTATGCGCTCGTGGCGGCGCTTCACGCGCGCACGCGCGAGCACGTCGACACGCTGACGGTTGGGCGCACGCACGGCGTGCACGCCGAGCCGACGACGTTCGGCGTCAAGCTGGCCGGCTTCGCCTTCGAGGCGCACCGCAACACTCAGCGTCTGCAGCGCGCCTTCGAGCAGGTCGCCGTCGGCGCCATCTCCGGCGCCGTCGGCACGTACGCGGCGACCAGCCCGGAGTTCGAGATGCGCGTGCTCGCGCGGCTCGGCCTGGCGCGCGAGGACGTCTCCACGCAGGTGGTCGCGCGCGACCGTCACGCCGAGCTGCTGTCGGCGATCGCGCTGGCCGGCGCCGGACTGGAGCGGCTGGCGACGGAGATCAGGCACCTGCAGCGCACGGAGGTGCGCGAGGCGCAGGAGCCGTTTCGCCCGGGGCAGAAGGGGTCGTCGGCGATGCCGCACAAGCGCAACCCGATCAAGGCCGAGCAGATCTCCGGCCTGGCGCGCGTGCTGCGTGCCAACGCACAGGCCGGGCTGGAGAACGTGGCGCTCTGGCACGAGCGCGACATCAGCCATTCCTCCGTCGAGCGCGTGATCCTGCCCGACTCGACGATCCTGCTGGACTACCTGCAGCAGCGCACGATCGCGCTCGTGCAAGGCATGACCGTGGACGCGCAGCGCATGCGCGAGAACCTGCAGCTGACGCACGGCGCGCTGTTCTCCCAGCGGGTGCTGCTCGCGCTCGTCGGCACGGGCATGGCGCGCGACGACGCCTACCGCATCACGCAGGAGCTCGCGCAGCGCGCCTGGGACGAGAACGTCGCGCTGCGCGACCTGCTCGCAGCCGACGAGCGGGTGCAGCCGCTGGGGCTCGACCTCGACGAGCTGTTCTCCTACGACCACTACGTCCGCTACGCAAAGGAGATCGTCGGCCGGCTTGACGAGGCGCTCGCGCGCATCGACTCGATCGATTGACCGCTGCGTCCCGACGCCCTCCCTCGACGCCCGTGCTCGACGCCCGCCGCCGTTGGTAGCATCGAAGCAAGTGACGACGCTCGCCGACCTGCCCCTAATCGCCAGCGGGAAGGTGCGCGAGATGTACGACCTGAAGGGCCAGGACGAGGGCCGCGACGACTCCGCCCAGCCGCCGCTGCTGATGGTCGCCAGCGACCGCATCTCGACGTACGACGCGGTGCATCCGACGCCGATCCCCGACAAGGGCAAGGTGCTGACGGGCCTGTCGGTGTTCTGGTTCGCGCTGACGGAGCGGATCGTCGCCAACCACCTGATCTCGGCGACGGACGGCGTGCCGCAGGAGGCGCTGGGCCGCGCGCTGGTCGTGCGCCGCCTGCGCATGCTGCCGGTGGAGTGCGTGGTGCGCGGCTACATCACGGGCTCGGGCTGGAAGGACTACCAGGCGACGGGCTCGGTCTCCGGGATCGCGCTTCCGGCCGGCCTGCGCGAGTCCGAGCGCCTGCCCGAGCCGATCTTCACGCCGAGCACGAAGGCCGACGTCGGGCACGACGAGGCGATCGACTTCGAGGCGGCGTCCGAGCTCGTCGGGGACCACGCGCTGATGCAGCGCGTGCGCGACGTGTCGGTCGAGCTGTACTCCTTCGCGGCCGAGCATGCGCGCGAGCGCGGCGTGATCCTCGCCGACACGAAGTTCGAGCTCGGCCTGGACGAGCAGGGCGAGCTGGTGCTGGGCGACGAGGTGCTCACGCCGGACTCCTCGCGCTACTGGCCAGTCGAGGGCTTCGAGGTCGGCCGCGGCCAGCCGAGCTTCGACAAGCAGTACGTGCGCGACTGGGCGTCCGCCAGCGGCTGGGACAAGAAGCCGCCCGCGCCGGCGATCCCCGACGACGTGGTCGCGGGGACCCGCGCGCGCTACGTCGAGGCCTACGAGCTGATCGCCGGCGAGCCCTTCGACGCGTGGCTGCAGCGGACGGGCGCCGCGGGCGCGCCGTGAGAGCGCGCGTGCTGATCCGCCCCAAGCAGGGCATCCTCGACCCGCAGGGCGAGGCCGTGCAGCGCGCGCTTCCGGCGCTGGGCTTCAGCGGCGTGGACAACGTGCACGTCGGGCGCCTGGTCGAGCTGGACATCGAGGACGCCGAGCAGCTGCAGCCGATGTGCGACAAGCTGCTGGCCAACCCGCTGGTCGAGGACTACGAGGTGCAGCTGCTCGACGGCGCCGCCGACGCGAAGTGAAGTTCGGCGTACTTCAGTTCCCGGGCTCCTGCGACGAGGTGGACGCGCTGGCTGCCGCGCGGCGGGTGGGCGAGGCCGAGCTGATCTGGCACGGCGAGCGCGACCTCAGGGGCGCAGACGCGATCGTCGTGCCGGGCGGCTTCTCCTACGGCGACTATCTGCGCGCGGGCGCCATCGCGCGCTTTGCGCCGGCGATGGAGTCGGTGATCGAGTTCGCCCGCGAAGGCGGCCCGGTGCTGGGCATCTGCAATGGCTTCCAGGTGCTCTGCGAGGCGCGCCTGCTGCCGGGCGCGCTGCTGGTGAACGCCAACCGCCGCTTCACCTTCCGCCAGCTGGAGCTGGAGGTCGTAAACGCCGACACGACGTTCACGCGCGCGTGCGCCGAGGGCGAGCGCCTGAGCATTCCCGCCAAGCACGCGTGGGGGCGCTACTACGCCGACGAGCAGACGCTGGCGGCGATGCGCGACAAAGGACAGGTCGTTTTGCGCTACGCGCCCGGGCAGAACTTCAACGGCTCGCTGCACGACATAGCCGGTGTGTGCAACGAGGCGGGAAACGTGTTCGGCCTGATGCCTCACCCCGAGCACGCCGTCGATCCACTGATGGGCGGCTCGCGCGACGGCTTGAAGATCTTCGACTCGATAGCGATGGTATTCACCGGGGGCGGAGTGTGAGGTTGCATTCGCGCACTGCGTATAACCATGGTTATACGCACTCTGTGATTACACATACACCCCCCGCCCGCCTCGCTCGCGCGTGAGGACGGCCGCCGCAGCCTCGACCGCGCCGACGCTCCAGGACGCGCTCGCGCTCGGGCTGACGGCCGAGGAGTACGAGCTGGTGTGCGAGAAGCAGGGCGGGCCGCCGAACGTGCTGGAGCTGGCGATGTACTCGCTGCTTTGGAGCGAGCACTGCGCCTACAAGCACTCCAAGAAGCTCTTGCGCACGCTGCCGACGGAGGGGCGCCACGTGGTGATGGGGCCGGGCGAGAACGCCGGCGCGGTGGACGTCGGCAACGGCCTTGCGTGCGCGTTCAAGGTCGAGTCGCACAACCATCCCAGCGCCGTGGAGCCGTTTCAGGGCGCGGCCACGGGCGTCGGCGGCATCCTGCGCGACATCTTCGCGATCGGCGCGCGGCCGATCGCGGTGCTGGACTCGCTGCGCTTCGGCGAGCCCAGCGGCAAGTCGGCGACGCGCACGCGCTACCTGCTCGACGGCGCGGTGTCGGGCATCGGGCACTACGGGAACTCGCTCGGCGTGCCGACGGTCGGCGGCGAGCTCTACTTCGAGGGCCCCTACGAGCACAACTGCCTGGTCAACGCGATGGCGCTCGGCCTCGGCGAGCGCGCGCGCCTCGTGCGCAGCGCGGCGGCGGGGACGGGCAACGTGCTCGTGCTGTTCGGAGCCTCCACCGGGCGCGACGGCATCGGCGGCGCGTCGGTGCTCGCCTCGGCCGAGCTGGACGCCGGCGACACGAGCTCGGGCGGCGACTCGGGCAAGCGCCCGACGGTGCAGGTGGGCGATCCTTTTGAGGAGAAGAAGTTGTTGGAGTGTTCGCTGCAGCTGTTGGAGCGTGACCTGATCGTCTCGCTGCAGGACCTCGGTGCAGCCGGGTTGACGTCCTCGGCGGTCGAGATGGCCTCCAAGGGCGAGGTCGGAATCGAGATCGACATCGCCAAGGTGCCGCTGCGCGAGGCGGACATGGAGCCATTCGAGGTGATGGTCTCCGAGTCCCAGGAGCGGATGCTGTGCGTCGTCGAGCCGGCCAACGTCGCCGCCGTGCTCGCTCTATGTGAGAAGTGGGAGGTCAACGGCGCGGCGATCGGCACGGTCACCGGCGGCGAGCGCGTGCGCGTGCTCAGCGACGGCGCGCCGGTCGGCGACATGCCCGTGCGCGCGCTGGTCGACGACTGCCCGCTGTACGACCTTCGCCCGCAGAAGCCGGCGACGCCGATCTACCCGGCGCCGCAGGCGACGCTCGAGGCCGAGGCGACGCTGCAGGAGACGCTGCTCGCGCTGCTCGGCTCGCCGAACATCGCCTCGCGTCGCCCGCTGTTCGAGCAGTACGACGCGATCGTGCAGTCGCGCACCGTGCGCCGCCCCGAGCAGGCCGACGCGGCCGTGCTGGCGCTGGCCGACGGCAGCGCGCTGGCCGTGAGCATCGACTGCAACGGACGGCGCGTGGCCGCTGAGCCGTACGCGGGCACGGTGCAGACGGTGCTGGAGTGCGCGGCCAACCTGGCGTGTGCCGGCGCCGAGCCGCTGGGCACGACCAACAACCTCAACTTCGGCAACCCCGAGAAGCCGCACATCGCCTGGCAGCTCACAGAAGCCGTGCGGGGCCTGGGCGACGCCTGCAGGGCGCTGGACGCGCCGATCGTCGGCGGCAACGTGTCGCTGTACAACGAGGGCGCCACCGGCCCGATCTACCCGACGCCCGTGATCGGCATGGTCGGCCGCCTGCCAGACGCCGCGGCGGCCGGCCGGCTCGGCTTCCAGCGCGCGGGCGATCAGATCGCGCTGGTCGGCCCGTTCGCGCCGTCGCTGGCCGCGAGCGAGCTGGCCAAGCTGCGCGGCGACGCGCTGCCCGACGGGCTGGCGCGTGTCGACGTCGCGGCGGTGCACGCGGCGCAGGTGGCCGTGCGCGAGGCCGTGCGCGCGGGCGCGCTCTCGAGCGCGCACGACATCGCCGAGGGCGGCCTGGTTGTCGCGCTCGCCGAGTGCTGCCTGGCCGGAAGCGTCGGCGCGCGCGTCGAGCTGGGCGACCTGTCGGGCCGGGCGGCCGAGGCGCTGTTCGGCGAGGCGCCCGGCGGCTTCGTCGTCAGCGCGAGCGCCGACGCCTTGAGCGAGCTGGAACGCCACGCGCCCGTGC
>DATHJQ010000278.1:0-4699 GCA_035286505.1 Solirubrobacteraceae bacterium
CGACAACGCGGCGCTCGTCGTGGTCGACGTGCAGGAGGGCTTTCGCCCGTATGACTCCTTCCCCGGCGTCGCTTCGGCGTGCGCCAAGCTGCTGGCCGCCGCGCGCATCCTCGGCGTGCCCGCGCTCGTCTCAGAGCAGTACCCCAAAGGGCTCGGCCACTCGGCGCCCGAGCTCGGCATCGAGGACGAGCCGCGCATCGAGAAGACCGTCTTCTCTGCCGTGCGCGCCGACGGCTTTGACCTCCACGAGCGCGAGCAGGCGATCGTCTGCGGCATCGAGACGCATGTCTGCGTCTCACAGACCGTGCACGACCTGCTCGATCGCGGCGTAGAGGTCCACGTCCCAGCCGACGCCGTCGGCTCGCGCCATCAGATCGACTACGAGCGCGGCCTGGAGCGCCTGGAGCGCGCCGGCGCGGTCGTCGCCACCGTCGAGAGCTCACTGTTCGAGCTCTTGGAGCGCGCCGGCACGCCGGAGTTCAAAGCCATCCAGAAGCTGATTCTGTGAGCGGGCGCAGGAGCGGGCGGCCGTGAGCGCACGCCGCGACGGATACGTGCTGCTGGAGGACGGTGCGCGCTTTGACGGCGAGCTGTGCGGGGCAGACGCGCCGGCGCTCGGCGAGGTCGTGTTCACGACGGGCATGTCGGGCTATCAGGAGTCGATGACCGATCCCTCGTTCGCGGGGCAGCTGATCGCGTTCACCTACCCGCACATCGGCAACTACGGCGTCAGCGCCGCGTCCATGGAGTCCGAGCGTCCGTGGGCGCGTGCGGCGATCATGCGCGAGGCCGGCAACCGCGAGGACGCGCCCACGGCCGAGCGCGGCTGGCTGGACTGGCTGACCGACTGCGGCGTCATCGCCATCTCCGGAGTCGACACGCGTTCGCTCGTGCGCCACATCCGCGACGCGGGCGCGATGCGCGGGGGAGTCTTCGCCGCCGACACGCAGGAGCGTCAGGCGCGCGAGCTGATCCACGCCGAGCCGCCGATGACCGGGCAGGATCTCGCCGCGGTCGTCACGCCCGAAAAGGTCAGCCATCACGGCCAGGACGGGTCCGGCCCGCACATCGCCGTGATCGACACCGGCATAAAGGGCTCGATGGTGCGCGAGCTCGTCTCGCGCGGCGCGCGCGTGTCGCTGCACCCCTGCGGCGACGACGCGCAGGCGCTCTTGGCGGGCGACCCCGACGCGATCTTCCTCGCCAACGGCCCCGGCGACCCGGCGGCGCTCGACTACATCGTGGACACCGTGCGCCAGCTCGTCGGCGTGAAGCCCGTTTGGGGCATCTGCCTCGGCCACCAGCTGCTCTGCCGCGCCGTCGGTTTGGAAACCTTCAAGCTGCCCTTCGGCCACCGCGGCGCCAACCATCCCGTCAAGGACCTGCAGACCGGCAAGGTCGAGATCACCTCGCAGAACCACGGCTTCGCCGCCGTCGGCCCCGGCGGCGCGCGCACGATCGACTCAGACGAACCAGTGCGCTGGCAGACCGACTTCGGCGCCGCGGCACTGTCGCACGTCAACCTCTATGACCGCACCGTCGAGGGCCTGGAGCTGCTGGACGTGCCCGGTGGCACCGTGCAGTACCACCCCGAGGCCGGCCCCGGCCCGCACGACAGCCTGTACCTGTTCGACCGCTTCCTGCAGCGGATCGAGGCCGCCGCCTGATGCCCAGGCGCGACGACATCCAAAAGATCCTGATCCTCGGCTCCGGCCCGATCGTGATCGGCCAGGCCGCCGAGTTCGACTACTCCGGCGTGCAGGCCTGCAAGGTGCTGCGCGAGGAGGGCTATGAGGTCGTGCTCGTCAACTCCAACCCGGCGACGATCATGACCGACCCCGAGTTCGCCGAGGCCACCTACATCGAGCCGCTGCTGCCCGGCCCCGTCACGCAGGTGATCGAGCGCGAGCGCCCCGACGCCCTGCTGGGCACGCTCGGCGGGCAGACGGCGCTGAACCTGGCCAAGGCGCTGCACGACGATGGCACGCTGGAGAAGTACGGCGTCGAGCTGATCGGGGCCAACTACGAGGCGATCGCCTGCGCCGAGGATCGTCAGCTGTTCGGCGAGGCGATGGCCAGGGCCGGCCTGCGCATGCCCAAGAGCGCGATCGCCACGAGCCTGGAGCAGGCGCTGGCGGCGTCCGAGGAGCTCGGACTGCCGTGCGTCGTGCGCCCGGCGTTCACGCTCGGCGGGCGCGGCGGCGGCATCGCGCGCACGAGCGAGGACTTCCAGCGGATCGTCTGCGCGGGCATCGAGGCCTCCCCGATCGGCCAGGTGCTGCTCGACGAGTCGGTCATCGGCTGGGGCGAGTTCGAGCTGGAGGTGATGCGCGACCGCGCCGACAACGTCGTGATCGTCTGCTCGATCGAGAACGTCGACCCGATGGGCGTGCACACCGGCGACTCGGTCACGGTCGCGCCGCAGCAGACGCTCACCGACGGCCTCTACCAGCAGCTGCGCGACCAGGCGATCGCCGTGATCCGCGCCGTCGGCGTGGAGACCGGCGGCTCCAACGTGCAGTTCGCGGTCAATCCCGAGACCGAGCAGATTCTCGTGATCGAGATGAACCCGCGCGTGTCCCGCTCGAGCGCGCTGGCGTCGAAGGCGACCGGCTTCCCTATCGCGAAGATCGCGGCGCTGCTCGCTGTCGGCTACCGGCTCGACGAGATCACGAACGACATCACCGGCGTCACGCCGGCGTGCTTTGAGCCGACGATCGACTACGTCGTCGTCAAGTGGCCGCGCTTCGCCTTCGAGAAGTTCCCCGGCGCCGACGCCACGCTGTCCACGCACATGAAGTCCGTCGGCGAGACGATGGCCTTCGGGCGCACCTTCGCACAGGCCTTCGCCAAGGCGCTTCGCTCGCGCGAGCTCGACAAGGCGCCGGCCCTGCGCGAGATCGGCGACGACGACCTGCTGGCGCGCCTGCAGATTCCCTGCCCCAACCGCTACGAGGTCGTGATCGAGCTGCTGGCGCGCGGCATCAGCGTCGATGCGGTGCACGAGCCGACGCGCATCGACCCGTGGTTTTTGCAAGAGCTGCGCGCGCTGGCGCTCGATCCCGACGCGCCGTTCGCCGGCGAACGCACGTTCATGTCGGTCGATACCTGCGCCGCCGAGTTCCCCGCGCGCACGCCCTACTACTACTCCGGCTGGGAGCGCTCCAGGCCCGGCGGCGCGCTGCACGAGGTCCAGCGTGGTGAGAACGGCGGCGCGGGCGCTGCGCCTGCGCGCTCGTCGATAGTGATCCTCGGCTCCGGCCCCAACCGCATCGGGCAGGGCATCGAGTTCGACTACTGCTGCGTGCACGCCGCGATGACCGTGCGCGACTCCGGCTGTGACGCCGTGATGATCAACTGCAATCCCGAGACCGTCTCGACCGACTACGACACGTCCGATCGCCTGTACTTCGAGCCGCTGACGCTGCAGGACGTGCTCGCCGTCGTCGAAGTGGAGAAACCGCGCGGGCTGATCCTGCAGTTCGGCGGCCAGACGCCGCTGAAGCTGGCCGCCGGGCTGGCCGAGGCCGGCGTGCCGCTGCTCGGCACCAGCGTCGGCGCGATCGACCTCGCCGAGGATCGCGGGCGCTTCGGCGCGCTGCTGGCCGAGCTCGGCTACAAAGCGCCGCCGTATGCGACCGCGCGCTCGGTCGAGCAGGCGCTGGACTGCGCCGACGAGGTCGGCTTCCCGCTGCTGGTGCGCCCTTCCTACGTGCTCGGGGGCCGCGCCATGGAGATCGTCTACTCCCGCGAGGGCCTGGCCGACTACCTGCGCCGCGAGGGCGTCGAGGACGGCGATCCCGGAGGTGGCTCGGGCGAGGCGCCGGAGATCTTTTTGGACCGCTTCCTGGAGAACGCAACGGAGGTCGACGTCGACGCGCTGTGCGACGGGCGCGAGGTGTGGATCGGCGGGATCATGCAGCACGTCGAGGAGGCCGGCGTGCACTCCGGCGACAGCGCCTGCGTGCTGCCGCCGCATTCGCTGGGCGAGGAGATGCTGGCGCAGATTCGCGCCGCCACGCGCGAGATCGCCCTGGCGATCGGCGTCGTCGGGCTGATCAACGTGCAGTACGCCGTGCACGCCGGCGAGCTGTATGTGATCGAGGCCAACCCGCGCGCGTCGCGCACGGTGCCCTTCGTCTCCAAGGCCGTCGGCCTGCCGCTGGCCAAGCTGGCCTGCCGGATCATGCTCGGCGATTCGATCGCCGAGATGCAGTTGCCGCGCGAACGCGAAGGGCTGGGGCTGGGCGAGCAGGTGTGCGTCAAGGAGGCCGTGCTGCCGTTCGACCGCTTCGAGGGCTCAGACGCGCTGCTCGGCCCGGAGATGCGCTCGACGGGTGAGGTGATGGGCATCGCGCGCGACTTCCCCGCGGCCTTCGCCAAGGCGCAGGCGGCCGCGGGCCTGCCGCTGCCGAGCGAGGGGACCGCATTCATCACCG
Source organism: Solirubrobacteraceae bacterium (assembly GCA_035286505.1). Taxonomy (GTDB): domain Bacteria; phylum Actinomycetota; class Thermoleophilia; order Solirubrobacterales; family Solirubrobacteraceae; genus Palsa-744. Next base: position 4,440 of record DATHJQ010000278.1, read on the forward strand.
TCACCGACTCCGACAAGGCCGGCGCCTTCGCCGTCGCGCAGATCCTCCACGACAACGGCTTTTCGATCGTCGCCACGCGTGGCACCGCCGAAGCGATCGAGCGCATGGGTGTGCCGGCGCAGCGGCTGAACAAGATCGGCGAAGGCTCGCCGCACGTGCTCGACTGGATCGAGCGCGGCGACGTCGACCTCGTCGTCAACACGCCGACCGGCTACGGCGCGCGCACCGACGGCTATGAGATCCGCCGCGCGGCCGTCTCG
>DATHJQ010000279.1:0-4241 GCA_035286505.1 Solirubrobacteraceae bacterium
CACCGAGGCCGGCGCCACGCTGGCGGCCGACCGCGTCGATCTCGTCGACGAAGATGATGCACGGCGAATTCTGCTTGGCCTGCTCGAACAGGTCACGCACCCGGGAGGCGCCGACGCCGACGAACATCTCCACGAAGTCAGAGCCGGAGATCGAGAAGAAAGGCACGCCCGCCTCGCCCGCGACGGCGCGCGCCAGCAGCGTCTTGCCCGTTCCCGGCGGCCCGTACAGCAGCACGCCGGTGGGGATCCGCGCGCCGAGCGCCTGAAACTTCTTCGGGTTCTCCAAGAATTCCTTGATCTCATGGAGCTCCTCCACGGCCTCGTCGACGCCCGCGACGTCGCGGAAGGTGATCTTCGGCGAATCGGCCGACAATCGCTTGGCGCGCGACTTGCCGAACGACATCACTTTCGAGCCGCCGCCCTGCACCTGGTTCATGAGGAAGATCCAGAAGCCGAAGAACAGGACGAACGGGATGATGTACGTGAGCAGGCTCAGCAGCGCGCTGCTCTTTTCCGCCTCGACGTTGTACTGCACGCCCGCCGATCGCAGTTCTTTGATCAGTTCCGGCGCCGCCTGCTCGATGAAGCCGACTTCGTAGTCTTCTTTGTTCTTCAGCTTGACCTCGACCGACTTGCCCTTGTTCTTCAGCTTTACTTCGCGCACTTCGCCGCCGGGAAGCTCCTTGGAGACGAGTGTCTGGTAGCTGTGCGGGCGATGATCGCTGGAGCCCGGATTGACCAGTTTGACCGCCAGAAACGCCAGCACCACGACGATGAGGATTGGGAATGCGGCGCTCTTGAAGAAACGGCTCATGGGCTGATCCTGAGTGCACTGGCGCCGGCCGAGATCGTGGTCACCAGGCCCTTAGCCTACCATGAGGGGCCGGTATTTCCGGCGGTTGACGCTCTCCAACCGGCCGTGTCAAACGGGGTATCTAACGCTCTAGAACGGCGACGAACGGCAGGTTGCGATGGCGCTCTGCGTAGTCCAGCCCGTAGCCCACGACGAAGCGGTTGGGGATCTCGAAGCCGACGTAGCGGGTCGGCAGGTCCACCTTGCGTCGCTCAGGCTTGGTCAGCAGCGCGCACACCTCCAGCGTGCGCGGGTTGCGCGAGCCGAGGTTGCGCATCAGGTACTGCAGCGTCAGGCCCGAGTCGACGATGTCCTCGACGATCAGCACGTCGCGGTCTTCGATCGAGGCGTCGAGGTCCTTGAGGATGCGCACGACGCCCGAGGAGTCCGTCGCCGAGCCGTATGACGCGACCGCCATGAAGTCGACCTCGACCGGGATGTCGATGAAGCGCATCAGGTCGCTCAGGAAGAAGACGGCGCCCTTGAGCACGCCGATCAGCAGCAGCGAGCGTCCTGCGTAGTCGCGCGAGATCTGCTCGCCCAGCTCGGCGACGCGGCGCTGGACCTCCTCGGCGCTGACAAGCACCTCGCCGATCGCCGACTGCTCTGGGGCTCGCACCGGACTCGCCACCGAGGGGAGTCTAGTCGCCGCCCGGCGGCGTCCGCCGGCGCTCGGACGTCTCGCTGGGCGCCAGGCGGCGCATGCTCACGACGCCGTCCTCGATCGCCGCGGCGACGAATCGGCCCAGATGCAACTCCGCGCGCCCGCCGCGCGAACCCAGCGCCAGCAGCTCGCCGACGCGCTCGCCCGCCTGCGGCACGTAGGTCTGAGCCGCATCCTCGGCCAGGCGCACGACGACCAACCTGGCCAGCGCCGGCGGAAGCTCAGACAGGCGCGCGATCGCGATCTCCCGCGCGCCACCTAGCTCCGCATCGACCAGCGCCTGCAGCAGCTCGGTCTCCTCGCGCAGCAGCAGCGCTGTGCGCAGCACGTTCGACTCCGCCGCCGGGTGCACCGCGCGCAGCGCCGGCACGAGCCGATGACGCACGCGCACTCGCGCGTAGCGCTCGTCCTCGTTGCTGGCGTCCTCGCGCCAGGACAGCCCGCGCTCGCGACAGTACGCCGCCGTCTGCTCGCGCGTGACGCCGAGCAGCGGGCGGACGACCCGGCCCTCGACGGGCGCCATCCCCAGCAGAGCCCGACGGCCCGGCGACGCCGCCAGCCGGTAGAGGATCGTCTCGACCTGGTCGCTCGCCGTGTGACCGGTCGCGATCGACGCGTCGCGCTGGCCGATCTTCGATCGCTCGGCCAGTCGCCGCGCCGCGTCGTAGCGCAGCGCACGCGCCCAGGCCTGCAGGTTGCCCGGCTGGCTGTGCGCCGCGGGCGATCCCGGGTCCTCGTCGGCAAGGCCAACCGCCGCGGAGCTGCCTGGAGCCGGGCCGGCGCGCTGGAGCGAAAGCTCCACGCCAAGCTGCTCGCACAACCGCGCGCAATGGCGCTGATCCTCGTCGGCCGCCTCGCGAAGCCCGTAGTTGACGTGCAGCGCGCGCACGGCGCGCCCGCCGCGCAGCGCGATGGCGACGTCGAGCAGGCAAACCGAGTCGCGCCCACCCGAGAGCAGCGCCACCACTGGCCGGTCGTCGCCCAGCAGGCCTCCCGCGCGCACCGCCTCGCGGAGCTCCGCGACGTTCACGCCCCTCGCCTAACCCGTCCTGGTGGTGGCGATGAACAGCTCGGTGGGCTCGGAGAAGCCCTTCAGGCCGACCTCGCCGATGCGCTCGAACCGCACGCCGTCGACGCCGCCGACGACGTCCACGACGGGTCGCGTCACGAGCACCTCGCCGCCTCCGGCGCGCGCGACCACGCGCGCCGCCTGGTTGATCTCGCGACCGTAGTAGTCGCCGTCGCGATACAGCGCGTCGCCGTAGTGCATGCCGATGCGCGGCGGCGGGTCGCCCTGCGCGATCGCCGAGCGCAGGCGCACCGCCCAGCGCACCAGGCCGCCGGCGTCGGGGCCGACGACCATCACCTCGTCGCCGAGCGTCTTGATCACGCGCGCGTCCGCCGGCAGCGTCTGCGCGACGGCCTCGACGAAGCGCTCGACCGCCGCCAGCGCCTCCTCGTCGCCGCGCTCGACCGTCAGGCGCGCGTAGCCGGCCAGGTCGGCGAAGACGATCGCCACGCGCACCCGCCCCTCCTCCGAGGAGCTCTCGGCGAGGTCGGTCTCCATGTGCCCGATCAAGTCCTGCTCGACGAAGTCGCCGAGCAGACGGTCGTGCACGTAGCGCAGCAGCGGCACGACGAACGGGATCAGCTCGCGCGCCAGGCCCTCCATCTCCTCGGCGATCTCCACGTTGGGCATACCCGCGCGCATCAGCGGCTCGTGCACGTAGAGGTGGATCAGGCGCACCTCGGCTTCGGCGATCTGCGCGATCGACTGCCCATACACGCGCGCGAGCTGCAGGAAGGCGACCGACGGCAGCCCCGCCTCGAGCATCGTGGCGACGTACTTCATCATCTGCATGTCCTCCTCGGACATCAGCGTGGCCGAGTGCGCTCCCAGGCCCATCGCCGCGACGATGCGCTCGATCAGCGCTTCCTCCAAGCCGCTCTCACGCGACACCTCGCGCAGCGTGTAGCGCGGCTCGGAGCCGCCCAGCAGGTTCTCGATCGGCCCGACCGCCAGCTGGCCGTTGTCGCTGGCGCGCTTGATCTGCTCGAGCGTGTGCCCCCGTGCGCGCAGCCGCGCGATCACGCGAACGTAGGCGGTGGCGGCGGGCGTCCACTCGCCTTCGTAGCCCGGCACCAAGCCCTTCTGGAGCCAGCGTTTGACGGTCGCCGGCGACACGCCGGCGCGTGCGGCCACCTGCCCGAGCGTCGGCTCGGGCGTCTCGCCGGTCAGATCCCCTGCGGGCTCAGCCACTCAGGCGCGAGGCGAAGGGCTTTCCCATTGGGCGCAGTCTAAAGTCGCGGCGCATGTCCGACAGCCACACGGCCCCCGCGCTGGCCATCCATCTGCGCCCCACGGCGCCGCTGGCCGAGCGCGTGCTGCTGCCCGGCGACCCGGGGCGCGCGCTGTCACTGGCTCAGACGCTGCTGGACAAACCGCTGATGTTCAATCACAACCGCGGCCTGTGGGGCTACAGCGGCCAGGCCGGCGACGGCCGGGCATTGACGATCCAGGCGACCGGCATGGGCGGGCCCTCGGCGGCGATCGTGCTCAACGAGCTGATCGCGCTGGGCGCACGTCGGGCGATTCGCGTCGGCACCTGCGGCGCGCTGTCGAGCGCGCTGGCGCTCGGCGACCTGGTGATCGCCAGCGAGTCCGTCTGCGCCGACGGCGCCTCGCGCGCGATCGCCGGCGCGGAGCGTGCGTGCGCCGACGAA
>DATHJQ010000280.1:0-3300 GCA_035286505.1 Solirubrobacteraceae bacterium
CGTCGCCAGCAGCGGCGGGGGTCGATCAGCTCGCGTCAGTGGCGCCGGCGCGACCGCCGGGCTGCAAGCCACGCCCGCGCCGTGGGCGCCCGAGTACGGCGGGCTGCAAACGCGATTGGCGGCGCTCAACCTGCCCGCAGGGATGGACGGCGCCTATCACGTCCACGCGGCGCTCCGCGTGTACGCCGACGGCAAGCAGGTCCCGGTGCCCGCCAACATCGGTATCGAACCCGAAGGTGCGTCGATGGCCTCGTTGCACACGCACGACACCAGCGGCGTCATCCACATCGAGTCAAGCGAACAGTACCCGTTCACGCTCGGCCAGTTCTTCACGATTTGGGGCGTCAAGTTCAGCGCCTCCCAGCTCGGCAGCTACGTCTCGGGGACCGGGAAGGTGCTCGCCGTCTACGCCAACGGCAAGTCAATGCCTAACCCCGCCGGCTACGTGATGAAGCCGCACGATGACATCGTCGTCGGCTACGGCAAGCCGGGGTCGTTCCCGACGAGCTTCCAGAACAACTGGGCGCCGGGCGAGTAACGCCCGCACCTTCGCGGCGGCACCGACGCTATTGCAGCGGTCGCTGTTCGCCTCCGCGACGAGCGTGTTGCACGCGGCCCGCGAGCGCGGCGTCGATGCCCGCGGTCAGCTCGGCGGTCGAGCTGGCGCCGATGATGTGCCCGACGATCTGCCCGCCCGAGCCGATGAAGAAGGTCTCGGGCACGCCGGTCACGCCGTAGGTACGGGCGACGTCGTTTGAGGGGTCGCGGATGTTCGGGTAGTCGATCGCGTAGTGGCGAATGAAGCTGTGCGCGTCGGTGGTGACGTCCTGCATGTCGAGGCCGAGGAACAACACGCCGCGCGGCCGCGCCTGCTGGCGCCAGGCGCGCTCCAGCGTCGTCGCCTCTTCCTGGCAGGGCACACACCAGGACGCCCAGAAGTTCAACACGACGGGAGTTCCGCGCAGCTCGCCCAACGCAATGGCTTGATCGCCCAACACGTGCGCGAGCTTCGCTTGCAGCGGCGTCCCGAGTGAGCCGGCTTGCAGGACGTCCAGGCGAAACGAAGGTGCGATCGTCGTCCGTCCCTGACTCAGCGCGTCGTCAATTGTCTTGTTCGGGCTTTGCGCCGTCACCCCGTAGATGAGCAGCCCGATCAGCAGCAGCGGGACGCTCGCGGCGAGGCCACGGAGCACCCAGCGGGCCGGGCCGGCGCGCGATGCCTGGGGCTTGGCGGCGGGTTCGCTCATGCTCCTGGGCTCCTCGGCGCGAGCACCGACGGGGCGCTATTGAACTGGCTGTATTGGGTGCTGATGAAGTGCCCCGAGGTGATGAGCTGCGCGTCGAGCACGCGGCCGGTGGCGAGCTCGACGCGCAGCGTCCACCACGCCGGCGTGCCGGGGTCCATCAGGGCGAGCGTCGCCACCGCCCGGCCATGACTGTGCTCCACGCCGATCAGGCGCACCGCCTCGGCGTAGCTCGACCAGGTGAACAGCGTCGGCGTGCGGAACGGGAGCGTCCCGCCCTGGGGCTGCAGCTGCCAACGCCCGCCGGGATGACGCGTCCACTGGCGCGCCCCGATTGCAACGAGTTCGTCCTCGCGCTGCGGCGGCGCGGGCGGGCGCACGACGTAGGTCGTGTACGCCCACCGATCCGGCGCCCGTGCGCGCCCGTCGCTAAGCGCATAGAGGCCGGGCACGCTGTTTACGCGTTCGATCTGGCGAACGCTACGCAGGTGGCGCATGACTGCCTGGGCGCGATCGAGAATCCGACGCGCGGCGTTGCTTCCTGCCGGCCGCCAGCGCGTCGGCAGCGTGGCGCTCCGCTCCCCGCGATCGGGGCTCAGGACAACGCGCACCGCGGGCGGCGTGCCGCGGATCGTGAACGCCCTGCAGCCCGGCCCGCACGAAGGCGAGACGGCTGCGGTGCCCTCGATCTCAAACGGAGTGGAGGCGGGCTGGCCGTCGATGTCGAGCACCCGTACCTGTCCCTTGAGGTTGCCGCCGCTGTGGCGCAGCCAGCCGGCGACGATCTCCGATCCGGCGTTCGTGGCGACGGCGAGCTGATCGGCGGTGGGCAGCGGCAGCACGCAGGGGTTGCATGCCCCGAGCGGTCGTGCTGCGAGCGTCCGTGCTGCAGCGACCTCGCGCGGGAGCGGGAAGGCCACCAGCACCGCGACAGCGACCGCCAGCCCGACGCCGAGCACGGCCTCTGAGCCCAGCAGCCGCCAGTGGCGGCGCTCCGCCGCCGCGTCGGGATGCGGGTTCGCGGCGAGCAGGCGCGGGCGAAGGCGAAAGACATGCGTGTAGCTGACCAGAGCGATCACGCCGACCAGTGCGCTCTTGACCAGCAGTGTGCGCCCGTAGGAGCTTTCCCACAGCAGCGACGGGTGGCGCAGCTGGATGTAGGCGTTCAAGATCCCGGTCGACGCCACGACGATGAACGCGGGCAGCGCCACGCGACCGAAACGGGGAAGCAGCTCGCCCATGACCGCGAGGCGCACCTCGGGGCCGGCGTTGCGCAGGCGACGCACCCAAATCCACGCGATCACGGCGATGCCTCCGAGCCACAGCGCGCCGGCAAGCAGGTGTATCCAGTCGACCGCGACGGCCAGGGCGCGCGGGCTCGCGGAGTCGGCGTGTCCCGACAGAGCAAGCTCGCCGAGCGCGAGCGCCGCGACGACGCCGCCGAACGCGGGAGCCATCACGGCGCCGGTAACGGCCAGCGCCAGCAGGAGGATCAGGCCGACGCGGGCCAGCCCCGGCGTGTCGGTGAGCAGGAATGCGTGGATCGCGCGCGGCGAGAGATCGCCCGCGGCGATCTGCGTTTCCACGAGCACGACCGCGGCGGCCAGCGCGGTCGCCAGTAGACCGGCATCGAGTACGAGCGAGCGCTCTGTGCGCACGACCGCCGCAGCCCTTTCGCCGCCGAGCTGTCGACGCACCCCGCCGGGCAACAGCCACAGGTCACGCTCGCGGCCTCCCAGCAGCGTTCGCAGCATCAGTGCGCCCGCGAACAGGAACAACGCTGGATAGAACGCGGCTCTGAGCAACGTCCGCAGCCATCCCAAGCCGGCCAGCGGACCCGCCACCGTTGTCGTCGCGCCCCCGAGGGCCGGAGCCTGAACGCCGAAGGAGAACGATCCCTCGAGCTCGTGGCCGTCATCAGTGGAGACGCTGTGCCACTCCACCCGATAGGAGCCGCGCGCCAGCGCATATGCGGGGCGCAGCGCCATCTCCAGCGCGGCGGGAAAGCTCACGCTGACGGCGATCCGCCGTCCGCTCTGCGCCTGATAGATCGCCG
>DATHJQ010000281.1:0-2650 GCA_035286505.1 Solirubrobacteraceae bacterium
CGGGCCACAGGCCGCATATCCTCGGAGGGCATGTGCGGGCGCTACACGAACACTGCGGGCGTTCAGGAACTCAACGAACGCTTCAAGGTCCCGTTTCCCGGACAGCAGGGCACGCGGCGTTACAACATCGCGCCGACCGAAGAGGTGCTTGCGATCGTCTCGCCCAAGGGAGAGCCGGAAGCGCGACTGCTGCGCTGGGGTCTGATCCCGCCGTGGGCGAGCGATCTCAAAGGCGCATACAAGATGATCAACGCCAAGCTGGAGACGGTCACCAGCAGGCCCGCTTACCGCGCGCTGGTTCCCAAGGGCTCGCGCCGCGCTCTGCAGATCGCCGACGGCTATTACGAGTGGCTGAAGCCCGAGCGCCGCGACACGCCGCGCCAGCCTTTCCTGTTTCGCGTAGACGGCGGCGTGCCGTTCGCCTTCGCCGCGCTGTGGACGCCGGCGAAGGTCGACGGCGATTGGTTGCAGAGCGTCGCGCTGCTGACATGCGACTCGACGCCCAATCGCGTGGCGGCGGCGGTTCACGACCGTATGCCGGTGGTGCTCGCGGACGCCGCGGCGCAGCAGGCCTGGCTGGACGACCGCCTCGACGCCGAGGAAGCGCTCGCGCTGTGCGGCGCGCTGGACGAATCGCGCCTGTCCGCCACGCCGGCCAACCCCGCGGTCAACAAGCCCGACCCCGACGCCGAGGGCCCGGAGCTGCTCAGCGCGCCGGCCGCCGCGAATTAGTCCAGCAACGTCGTCGCTGCTTTCCTGACGCGGTCGCGACCACGCAACCCGCATCTTGCGCGGGCGGCCGCCTGATCGCCCTCGGCGCGCGCCGCAAGGCCTACAGAGCCGGGAGGCGGTACTTGCGCGTCTTCGGGCAGCGCTCAAGCAGCCCGAGTTCGACGAGCGTCAGCGCATAGCGATGCGCCGTGCTCGGGCTCATGCCCAGATCGTTGGCCAGCTCGACGATGCCGCGCTCATCGCCGTCTGAGCCGAAGCCGGCCAGCAGCGAGAAGCCGCGCAGCAGCGAGCGCGACAGGCGCGGGTCGTCGATCTCGCGTGAGAAGAGCTCGGCGCTCACGCCAGCGCCGTGCGCGCGCCGCGACGCGCCGTTGCCGCGCTCGTCGCCGGTTGAGCGCGGTCGCGCGAGCGAGCTGGCGATCGTGGCCGCGATGCTCGGAGCGCCGCCGGGGGCCGCGGCGCGCACGACGGCGTCGACCTGCGCGGGGGAGAGGGCGATCGTGACGGCGGCCTGCTCGCGCTTGGACATGTGGCGATGTTCGCATATGCAGACGATCGTCTACATAGGTGTTTCTCAGTTGAGCCTCGCGACCGCGACGCCATCCGCCGGGGCGCCCGAGCGCGTCCGGGATTCGAGGCGAGCGTCGAGCGGTCGCCGGCGCGGCGGCCGGGTAGCCTGCAGCGCTGAGATGACGCTCACGGTGACTCTTCCCGACGGCAAGGCGCTGGAGCTGGCCGAGGGCGCCACCGGCGCCGACGCCGCCGCGGCGATCGGTCCGGGGCTCGCGCGCGCCGCGCTGGCCGTCGAGGTCAGCCATCCCGAGACCGGCGAGACGCCGCAGACGCGCGACCTCTCGCGGCCACTGCCCGACGGGGCGCAGCTGGCGATCCTCACGAGCAAGAGCGGCGACGGCGCGCTCGAGCTGATCCGCCACGACGCCGCCCACGTGCTCGCCGAGGCCGTGCTCGAGCTCTACCCCGGCGTGAAGATCTCGATCGGGCCGCCGATCGCCGAGGGCTTCTACTACGACTTCGAGTTCCCCGAGGGCGTGAGCGTCTCCGAGGCCGACTTCCCGCCAATCGAAGAGCGCATGCGCGCGCATGTGAAGGCCGGCGAGCCGTTCGAGCGCCGCGAGGTCACACCGGCCGAAGCGCGCGAGCGCTTCGCCGGCGAAGGCCAGGACTACAAGGTCGAGCTGATCGACGACCTCGTCGCGCAGGCGCAGCACGGGAACCCGCCGCGAGCTCTTGAGAGCGTCTCGCTCTACACCAACGGCCCCTTCACCGATCTCTGCCGCGGCCCGCACGCGCCGAGCACAAAGACGGTCAGCGCCTTCAAGCTGCAGTCCGTCGCCGGCGCCTACTGGCGCGGGGACTCCGCGCGAACGATGCTGACGCGGATCTATGGCACGGCCTTCTTCACCAAGGACGAACTTGCCGAGCACCTAGAGCGGATCGAGCAGGCCAAGGCGCGCGACCATCGCCGCCTCGGCCCCCAGCTCGGCCTCTTCATGCTGCGCGAGGAGTCGCCGGGGATGCCTTTCTGGCTCGCCAATGGGACGACCCTGCTGCGGCTGATCGAGTCCGAGGTCCAGGACCAGCTGCGCAAGCGCGGCTACGAGGAGATCAAGACCCCGCAGGTGCTGGACGTCGAGCTCTGGCACCGCTCCGGCCACTACGACAACTACCGCGAGAACATGTACTTCACCGAGTCGGGCGAGCGCCAGTACGCGATCCGGCCGATGAACTGCCCCGGCGCCTGCCTCGTCTTCGGCGCCGAGCGCCACTCCTACCGCGACCTGCCGGTGCGCTACTCCGAGGCCGGTCTCGTGCACCGCCACGAGGCCAGCGGCGTGCTCCACGGGCTGCTGCGGGTGCGCCACATCACCCAGGACGACGCGCACATCTTCTGCACCGA
>DATHJQ010000282.1:0-5651 GCA_035286505.1 Solirubrobacteraceae bacterium
AGGAGGACGAGCGCTTCGTTCGCGAAGGCGACGACCTGATCACGGCCTTGGACGTTCCCGCCCCGGTCGCCGCTCTGGGCGGCAAGCTGCGGGTTCCGACCTTGCAGGACAGCACTTCGATCGAGCTGCCGTCCGGCACTCAACCCGGCGAGGTGCTGACGATCAAAGGGGAGGGCATGCCCGCGCTGGGACACAGCCGGCGAGGCAATCTGCGTGTCGTCGTCAACGTCGTCATCCCCCGTCGCCTGAGCGAGGAGCAGCGCGAGCTGCTGAGCCAGCTCAACGGCACGCTCACCGCCGAGAACCTGCGCTCTGAGGAATCGATGTTCGCCAAGTTGCGCCGCGCGCTCGGTAGCCAGGCTGCGTGATTCGGCTCGCTGTCCGCGTACAGCGGGCACAGGCCGAGCTCGTCCTTGCTGAGCTGCTCGAGCTGATCCCCGGCGGCGTCGAGGAGAGAAGCATCGGCGAGCACACCGTGGAGTACGCCGTCTATGGCGTGGCCGGAGAGCTGCCCGATCTGCCGGGCCTCAAAGCGGCGGCTGGAGAGGCACTCGTGGACATCTCCACCAGCGAGACCGCTGACGATTGGCAGGAGCGCTGGAAGCAGTTTCATCGCCCGGTTCTGATTAGGCCATCGGCCGATTGGGCGGTCCACGGTCGTGCGGCCCCGGCGTTGCATGTCCGCCCGCCGTGGGAGCCCGCGTGCGCGGCCGAGGCGGGCGGAAACGGTGTCGAGGAGATCGTGATCGATCCGGGCCAGGCCTTCGGCACAGGCGCCCACGCCACCACCCGCCTGTGTCTGGAGATGCTGCTGGAGCTCGCCGCGACAGATGCACGCGGCCCGCTGGTCGACGTCGGCACCGGATCGGGAGTGCTTGCAATCGCGGCCGCGCGACTGGGCTTCGCACCCGTGCTGGCGCTCGACCATGACCGACTGAGCGTCGCGGCCGCCCGTGTCAACGCGACGTTGAACGGCGCTCAGGTCGAGACGCACCGCTTTGACCTGCGCCGCCAAGCGCTGCCGTGGCCGGGCGGGGGGGATAGACCCGATGATGCGACGGTCGTCACGGCGAACCTGCTGCGCCCGCTGCTGCTCGACTTGGCGGCGACGATCGTCGCGGCGCCGTCTCACCTGCTGGCGAGCGGGCTGCTGTGTGAGCAGGTCGACGAGCTCGTTCTGGCCTTCGCTCGGCGGCTGGGAATGCGCGAACGAAAGCGTGTCCGCGACGGTGCCTGGGCGGCGCTGTGGCTCGTCGACGGCTAGACCGAGGCGCGTACGCCGCAAGCGCTCGAGTTCGACACCCGGCTCAAACGCCGGCGGGCGTCTGGTCGGGCAGCTCCGTCGCCGCGCGGACGATCGCTCGGTAGACGAGGTCGATCGCTGCACGGGCCCCGTCCGCTTCGCCCACGAGCACGTCGGCGGCGCTCAGCGCCCTGCCGATCGTCTCCAACGCTTCGCCGTCGGCGCCCGGCTGCGGGTCGCGGCAGGCGGCGCGCGCCATATCGAGCATCGCGTGCGCCTGCTCGCCGGCGCCGGTGAACAGCGCGGGTCCGACCAGGCTGGCATATCCGTACACACGAGCGAGGCGACCGGAGAGCTTGATCGAGTCGCCGCGCCGAGGTGCGGTGACAGGCGGCAGCCCGTGACGGTCCACCAGCGAGGCCATCGTCCCGCCGAGCAGGGCCTTGGTCGTCTGGTCGTCCAGCCCCGCCTGTCGCGCAACGCGCAGCGCGAGATACAGCGTCGTCGCGGGCATCCCGTAGGGGGGATCGGACGCGAACACGATGCGCTCCGCCGGCACACGCGCGAACAGCTCGATCACGTCGAGCGGGAAGAAGCAGGAGATGTCATACAGCACGCCAGGATGCTCGGCCAACCGCGTCGTCAAGATCCCCTGGTCGCAGATCGCACCGTGTGCAAGGATCAGCACGGCCTCGGGATGAGTCAGCGCAAGCTCGGCGAGCCCCTCCGCCAGCGGCGGCAGGCCGCGCCCGGCATGGATCAGGATCGGCACGGAGGCTTCCTCGGCCAGCGCGAACACGCTGGCCATCTCCGGGCCGTCAAATACGAACTCTTGCGCGCGCGGGTGCAGCTTGATCCCGCGGGCGCCCGCCGCCAGGCACCGTTCGGCCTCGTCAAGCGGGTCTTCGGCGGGATCAAGCCGGCAGAACGGCACCAGCCGGTCTTCGCTTTCGCCCGACCAGGCAAGCACGCGATCGTTGGGCAGGCGATAGGAGGGGTGGCGTTCAGGATCGTGCAGCGGAAACACACAGGCGCGCCGGGCGTCCGCGGCGTCCAGCTGTGAAAGCAGTTGCTCGAGCGTCAGCGATCGACCGTCCTCGTCCAGGCCCAGGTGCGTGTGGGCGTCGATCACTTCGGCGTCCGGCGGGCGCAGCTGAGCAGCCTCCGCGAGAAACGGCGCGAGCGCGTCGGCGTAGAGCGAGTCGTTCACGCGCGAGACCTTATTCACTCGCGCGCGGCGGGCACACCGCGGACGCGCGTTGTGGGCTGCGCGCCGATCTCCACGGGCATCGCCCGACCGGCGTATCCTGAGTCGAGCATGGCGATAGCCGATCAGATCAAAGTCGACGTGCAGGGGGCGATGCGCGCGGGTGAGAAGGAGCGCGTCGGCGCCCTGCGCATGGTGCTCTCCGAGTTGCAGAAGGCGGCAAAGGAGGGCGCCGACGACGAGCTGGCCGTGTTGCGGCGCGAGCGCAAGCGCCGCCTGGAAGCGGCGAAGGCTTACCGCGAGGCGGGTCGCGAGGATCTCGCCGCGCTCGAGGAGGCCGAGGTTGAGCTGATCGGCGCATACCTCCCGGCCGAGCTGTCCGATGCAGAGCTCGAGAGAATCGTAGGCCAGGCTGTGCGCGACAGCGGTGCGCAGACGCCAAAGGACATGGGCCAGGCGATGAAGGCGGCGATGACCGTCGTCGACGGCCGCGCCGACGGCAAGCGCGTGTCGGGACTCGTGCGAGCGTCGCTGCAGGGATGAGGACCCAGGTAGAGCTGCCCAACGAAGTCGCCGTCGAGTTGGCGGGGAGTCAGGACGCCGTGCTGCTCGCGCTGCAGGCGCATCTGGACTGCAAGGTCTACCTGCGCGGCAACGTGCTGACCTTCGACGGCGAGGAGAGCGAGAACAACGCCGGCGAGCGCGTCGTGCGCGAGCTCTCGGAGTTGATCGCGCGGGGGCATCAGATCAGCCCTGGGACGATCGCCGCCGTCACCGGCGCGCTCGACGCGCATGAGTCGCCGGCCCGCGTGCTCGAGGACGTCGTCTGGAGGCACCGCGGACTGCGCATCGCGCCCAAGACGGTCAATCAAAAGCGCTACATCGACGCTGTGCGCACCAGCACGGTCACCTTCGGCGTGGGCCCCGCCGGCACGGGCAAGACGTTCCTCGCCGTAGCGATGGCCGCGGCGGCCCTTTCGCGCCACGAGGTCAATCGCATCATCCTCACGCGCCCAGCCGTCGAGGCGGGCGAGCGCTTGGGTTTCCTCCCAGGTGACCTGATGGCCAAGGTCGACCCCTACCTGCGCCCGCTGTTCGACGCGCTGCACGACATGCTCGACCCCGAGAAGGTCTCCCAACACATCGAGCGCGGCGTGATCGAGATCGCCCCGTTGGCATTCATGCGCGGGCGGACCCTGAACGACTCCTTCGTGATCCTCGACGAGGCGCAGAACACGACGCCCGAGCAGATGAAGATGTTCCTTACGCGGCTGGGCTTCGGGTCGCGGATGGTGGTGACCGGCGATATCACGCAGGTCGACCTGCCACGCGATCAGCGTTCGGGGCTTATCGTCGTAGGCGACGTGCTCGACGCCATCGAGGGAATCGAGTTCGTACGCTTTGGCGGAGAGGACGTCGTCCGGCACAAGCTCGTGCAGCGGATCGTCGAGGCATATGACGTGCACTCACAGCGCGACGCTCCCGGGCTGAGGTCGGCCGACCGCAGCGCCTGAGCGATGATCGAGGTCGAGCTGGTCGGAGCCGAGCTGTCGCGCCCGAGTGCCGAAGACGTCGCTCAGTCCGTCGGGGGGCGCTCTTCTGCTGCGGTTCTGCCCTCGCTTGCCGAGATTCGCCGACTGTGCGCCCGTGCGGCGGGTTCGGTCGGCGTGCGTGATGGTCATCTGGCGATCGAGTTCGTCGACGAGCTGCGCATGACGGAGCTGAACGGACGCTACCGCTCATCGCACAGGCCGACGGATGTCCTTTCCTTTCCAGTCGACGGCGCCGAACCGACGAGCGGCGCACGCGAGTTGGGCGACGTGGTGATCTGCCCTGCGCATACCGAGGATGTGCGCGAGGCGATCGTGCACGGCGTGCTTCACCTGGTCGGTATGGATCACGAGACAGACGAAGGCCAGATGCTGTCCCTGCAGCGAGAGCTGCTGGCGACGGGGCGCACTTGACGCGCAGCGGCTTCGTGGCCCTGGCCGGCAGGCCGAACGTCGGCAAGTCCACGCTCGTCAACGCGATCGTCCGAGGCAAGGTCGCGATCGTCTCCGATCGCCCTCAGACGACCCGACGCGCTATCCGGGGGATCCGCTCGCACGGCGACTGCCAGCTGGTGCTCGTCGACCTGCCCGGAGTGCAGCGCCCCCGCGACGCTCTCACGGCGCGTATGGCTGGGCGCGTGCAGCAGGAGCTCGCCGACTCCGACGCGGCGCTGCTCGTGCTCAATGCCGAGCAGGGTGTCGGGCCCGGCGACCGATTCATCGCCAAGACGCTCGCGCAGGCGAGCCCGCCGGTCACAATCGCGGTCAACAAGGTCGACCGCCTGTCGCGGGCGGCGATCGCTGCGGCGCTCTCCGAGGCCGCGGCGCTGCCGATCGGCGAAGATGTGTTTCCAATTTCTGCGCGCACGGGGCTGGGCGTGTCCGCTCTCGTCGACCACCTCTCGGCTCGCCTGCCCGAGGGGCCGTTCCTGTTCGCCGAGGGGGCGATCTCCGATCAGCCGCTGGCCATCGTGCTGGCCGAGCTAGTACGCGAGGCGGTCATCAGGCGCACCTTTCAAGAGGTGCCGCACGCCGTGGAGGTGATCGTCGATGAGATCGAGCGCCCGCGCTCGGAGTTCGCGCGCGTGCGAGCGCTTATATGGGTCGAAAGCGCGTCACAGAAGGGCATCCTGGTGGGCGCCGGGGGGCGGATGGTCAAGGCGGTCGGCACCGCGTCTCGGCGCGAGATCGAACGCGAGCTGGGCTGCCAGGTGCACGTCGACCTCTCCGTCAGGGTCCGTGGCGACTGGCGTGGCGATGAGGGTCTGCTGGACCGTCTTGGGATAACGTAGCTGCGCCGCCGCCGCGTCCCGATAGGCACATCCTCTTGGCTGGCTGAAAGTTCCACTCGATCTGATTCATGGCACCATTGGAACGCACGCAAGCGTGGATTGAAGTACCTTCTGCAGTAAAGCCCCGTTGACCAGGAAGGGCGAAGTATGTCGGCGAAGCATGCGGTATTGGGCCTCGTGATCGAGCGCCCAGGCTATGGGTACCAGCTGGCTCAGAGACTAGATGAGCGCTTCGGCTCGTCTGGATTCGCACCGTCCGGTGTTTATTCGGCGCTGGATCAGCTCAGCCGCGACGACCTGGTCCGCAGCGCCGGCGAGATGGGCGCCGGTCCGGCGCGCCGCGCGGCGCCGCGCACGAT